>NZ_JBFSRZ010000023.1:0-76756 GCF_041466065.1 Vibrio sp. 10N.239.312.C11 | reverse complement strand
AGGTGGGTCAATTTTAAATCGACGTTAGTGGGTCATTTTTACATCGGCGCTGACAATGATTTTTTTGAGACAATAACGAGCAGCCTGAACACTCACGTGTTAGGTATGATTTACAGTTAGTTTGAGCAATTTCATTCTGCTCATCTTGAATGAAAATCGTACTTGGTAGCTCTTCTACGATACTTTTCAACCATTCCTTTTCTAATTCAGCTGATTCTGCAAGTTGTTGTGTCACGCGCATTTTTAATTTCAGATTGGCGACTGCAAAATAGATCAACGTGCCCATAAAAAAAATGAACGACGAAAGACCACCAGCGATGATGTAGACATCATGCTTATCAAATCCATTCACGACCTTAAACTGGCGATACCCGTGCTTTAATTTTTTCACTTCATTGTTATCAATAGTATTGAGTATGCTGTTGATTAACGCTTGTAGTAACAAATTGTTCTTCTTCATGGCAAAAACGAGGTCAAGCTCAATCGCATGATCTGGGTCGAGCAAGAATTCATCAGTTGTGTCTTGTATAACTAATGACTGAATAATGTCCTGTGGTAGGTACGCAATTTCAATCTTGTTATTGGCTAAATCTTTCAGAAGATCTTGCACGTCGTCATATGGAACGACCTCACCCTTCGCAACCATTTTTATATATGAAAACTTTTTAGAGCTTGAGTTAGTTAATACCCCAGATTTTACATTCTTATTTGAGGGTTCAAATATCCGAGCGATGATCCCAGGGTTCTTAATCACAGGCCAATAAACTTGGGTAAAGAAAGGCTCGGAGGTGATGTATTTTTCGTTATCAATACCAATACCTTTCACCATTGGCACCACTTCAACATGGCCTCTCTCTAGCATCTGCCATGTGGTGTAATGATCTGATTGTTTGAGCGAAAACTGTAAACCTGATCGCGCTTGTAATAACTCCATAAAATCATGGAAGTAACCATCAACTTCATCTTTGGAGTTTTTAAAAGACAGCGGATATAGGTCAAACTGCATTGAATATTCAATATCAGCGTCACTCTTTCGAGCTTGCTTATACGCGCGAGCTAATTGCTCACTCAAGTGGTATGGGTTTAATGAGCGAATAGAAGGTTGATTTAAACCTTTCCTTTCTTTTTGAAGCACCTTATCTATCAGAGCAAGAAGCTGAGTTTGATTTTGATTGCCAATAGCATGAAGCGCGTCTGTCTCTAACCAATCAGGTGTTTTAACCGCACCTCGAATAACATCATGATCATTGAGATAAGAATTGATAGAGACAAAATTGGCAGCAATAGCATCTACCACTCCACTATTTACTAATGCGATAGCTTGGTCAAAATGCTGGACAAAGAAAATATTGGGGATTTTTTTCTCTTCAAGAATCCCACAATAAACAGAGCCTTCGACACAGCTCCAACTCAGCAGTTTAGGGGAGATAAATTGCGCTTTTTTGTTACGGTGCCAGGTTGCTGCGCTGCCATTGTAAAAAGGTTCTGAGAATAGGAATACATTGCTCCTTTCATCGGTGTATCTGATGCCTAAAGCAATATCTACACTGCCTGTTTCAACCGCATCCAACAAAGAATCAACCGATGGGTATGGCTGGTATTCAAGCTCAAAACCTAGTATTTGAGCAATGTTCTGCATGTAATCATTGTTAATACCAAAAGAAGTACCCGATTCATAAGTTGTGGCGTGTGGCGCCCACGCATGCGAAAGCAACCCGACAGAGATGACTCGGTGCTCTGCTATAAACTCACGTTCCTGAGCACTAAGTGACAAATTTTCTGTTTGTGAATAGGATGAAAAAGAGACAAAAATAAGGGATGCTAAAAGAATTAACGTACGCATAAAAATACCAAACTTAACTAAGGAAGTTAGATTACCGTCCAGCTAAATCAAGTCAATTGGGATACTTTAAGCCATCATAATTAAGCTGTTGATTAATATATATTTTTATTAATTTTGTAGGAAACCTCCCACAATCAAACCATCCTCCTCCTACAAATACCAAGCCACTAATAGCTCAATTTTTTACATTAGAAACTACAACTCTTTCAGCTTTCCTAGTTACTTATCTCCTCTAACCTCTAGTTCCGACATTTCAAAACACATAAACAAAAAAAGCCCCAGTCTCTCGACTGGGGCTTTGATCTTTTCCCGATAGATAAGTATCGTGCTAGCGAAAACCTATCTCAAACTAATGCTTACTTATTATGCGTTAGCTTTTTCTTTTTTAGCTTTTGGTGCTGCTTTTTCTTCAGCTGGCTTTTGGTCAGCTTTCTTCAAAATTACAGTCGTACCTTCAAAAGTTTCACCTTCAACGTATGCTTTACCGAAGTAAGACGTTGTTAGAACTTCTTTAAGCTCAGTGATTAGAGGGTAACGTGGGTTAGCACCTGTACACTGGTCATCGAACGCTTCAACAGCTAGCTCGTCTAGTTTAGCGATGAAGTCAGACTCGTTAACACCCGCAGCCTGGATAGACAGTGGGATGTCTAGGTCAACTTTAAGCTCTTCTAACCAAGTCAGTAGACGTTCAATCTTCTGAGCAGTACGGTCACCAGCTTGGCTTAGGCCTAGGTGGTCAGCAACTTCAGCATAACGACGACGTGCTTGTGGGCGGTCGTACTGAGAGAATGCAGTCTGCTTAGTTGGGTTATCGTTCGCGTTGTAACGTACAACGTTTGAGATAAGTAGTGCGTTTGCAAGACCGTGTGGTAGGTGGAACTCAGCACCAATTTTGTGAGCCATTGAGTGACATACACCTAGGAATGCGTTCGCAAAGGCAATACCAGCAATCGTTGCAGCGTTGTGTACTTTCTCACGAGCGATTGGGTCTGCTGAACCGTTTTTGTAACTTGATGGTAGGTATTCTTTAAGCATCTTAAGAGCTTGTAGAGCTTGACCATCTGAGTATTCGTTCGCAAGAACTGATACGTAAGCTTCAAGAGCGTGAGTTACTGCATCGTAACCACCGAACGCTGTCAGAGACTTAGGCATGTTCATTACTAGGTTAGCATCAACAACAGCCATGTTTGGCGTGATTTCGTAATCCGCTAGCGGGTACTTAGCACCTGTTTTGTCGTCAGTAACAACCGCGAATGGCGTAACTTCTGAACCCGTACCTGAAGTAGTAGTGATACATACTAGCTCAGCTTTTTTACCCATTTTAGGGAACTTGTAGATACGTTTACGGATATCCATAAAGCGCATTGCTAGTTCTTCGAAGTGAGTTTCTGGGTGCTCGTACATAACCCACATGATCTTAGCAGCATCCATTGGAGAACCGCCACCTAGAGCAAGGATTACGTCAGGTTGGAAGCTCTTCATTGCTTCAGCGCCTTTCTCAACAACAGACAGTGTTGGATCCGCTTCTACATCGAAGAATACTTGAACTTCAATACCTTGCGCTTTCAGAATTTGTACTACATCGTCTGCGTAACCGTTGTTGAATAGGAAACGGTCCGTTACTAGGAATGCGCGTTTCTTACCTTCTAGGTCGCTCATAGCGATTGGAAGGCTGCCACGACGGAAGTAGATAGACTTAGGTAGTTTGTGCCACAACATATTTTCAGCTCGCTTCGCTACAGTTTTCTTGTTGATAAGGTGCTTAGGACCTACGTTCTCAGAGATAGAGTTACCACCCCATGAACCACAACCAAGAGTTAGAGAAGGTGCAACGTTAAAGTTGTACAGGTCACCGATACCACCGTGAGTAGTCGGGATGTTGATTAGGATACGAGCCGTCTTCATCTTGTCACCGAAGTAACGGATGCGATCTGCGTTTACGTCTTGGTTAGTGTAAAGACCAGATGTGTGACCGATACCACCGATTTCAACCATAGTTACTGCTTGAGCAACAGCGTCTTCGAAATCGTCTGCGCGGAATAGACCTAGAGTTGGAGACAGTTTCTCGTGAGCAAATTCGTCATCGTAAGAAACTTTACCAAGGCCTTCACCTACAAGTACTTTTGTATCAGCAGGAACTTTAACACCCGCCATTTCAGCGATTGCTGGAGCAGGTTGACCTACGATTTTAGCGTTTAGGTTGCCGTCGATAAGAAGAACTTTACGTACTTTATCTGCGTCAGCTTTAGATAAAACGTGAGCTTTGTGAGAAGCAAAACGCTCTTTAACTTCGTCATATACTTCGCTAACTACGATTGCAGCTTGCTCAGAAGCACATACAACACCGTTATCGAATGTTTTAGACATAAGGATAGATGCTACTGCACGTTTGATGTCAGCTGTTTCATCGATAACTACAGGAACGTTACCAGCACCAACACCGATAGCAGGCTTACCAGAAGAGTATGCTGCTTTAACCATGCCTGGACCACCAGTAGCAAGGATAAGTGCGATACCGTCGTGCTTCATCAGCGCGTTAGAAAGCTCTACAGATGGTTGGTCGATCCAACCGATGATGTCTTTTGGTGCACCCGCTGCTACAGCTGCGTCTAGAACAAGCTTCGCTGCGTCATTAGTTGAGTTCTTTGCACGTGGGTGTGGCGAGAAGATGATGCCGTTACGTGTTTTAAGAGAGATTAGAGATTTGAAGATTGCTGTAGAAGTTGGGTTCGTTGTTGGAACGATACCACAGATGATACCTACAGGCTCAGCGATAGTCATTGTGCCTAGGCTTTCATCTTCATCAAGAATGCCACATGTTTTTTCGTCTTTGTATTTGTTGTAGATAAATTCAGATGCAAAGTGGTTTTTGATAACCTTATCTTCAACAATACCCATTCCAGATTCAGCAACTGCTTGTTGTGCAAGTGGGATACGAGCGTGGTTAGCAGCAAGAGAAGCTGCGCGGAAGATTGCGTCTACTTTCTCTTGAGAGAATGTTGCAAACTCTTCTTGTGCTGCTTTAACGCGTGCTACTAGAGCATCAAGTTCCGCTAAGTTAGTTACAGGCATGGTGGATCTCCTAAAATAATAAATATTAAAAACTTTTTATTAATTTCGCTGCTTGCTTTTAACCTCAAACAACAACGTTCTTAGTAAATTGCTTTCAGGACTGAGTATATTATTTCACAGTGTGAAAAAAATTGACCCAGATCAGTTACCCAAAAAGAATTAACCAAAAAGTAGTAAGGCAATCGCAAAAACATGCTTAAGATGATGATTTATATAGATTAAAATCACATTTTTCGTTAGTTCAAAAAACAAGCAAACAGACAAACTTTTTCTACATAGAGTCATAAACTGTAAAAAAGTTTCATTTTTAGTCAGTTAAATTACATGTATACAGCCATATTCGTGCTACTGAGAGTATATCCATACCGTTGCACGGGCTAGATTTTGACATAATTTTTATTAAATTCGTGCGGCAGTTAACAGTTACTCGATAATAAATTACAAAATGAAACACTAACAACCAACTCGCAACACCGCCAATACAAAAGTGATATTCAATTAGTTTTTCTAAAAATAATCCCCTATTTCAGGTTAGTTTTTTTCATTCGTGCAAATCCGATTTGTCCCTTACATTACGCGCTCAGACTATTCACCGAATCAAACCTTCAACCTTAAAATTCGCTAACTGGAGATCGCTCTCATGCAAGGCTTAGAACTCGCAATTTTTATGCAATTCTTCCTTGGGCTTGTTGCTGCCGTAAACCCAATCGGCATCATGCCTGTTTTTGTTTCCCTTACTGCACATATGCCGCCAGAAGAGAGGAACAGGACCGCATTACAAGCCAACATTGCTGTTGCCGTTATCCTGATTGTGTCGCTTGTCGCGGGGCAAATGCTGCTTGATATGTTTAGCATCTCGCTGGATTCATTTCGTGTTGCAGGTGGTTTGCTATTACTGAGCATCGCATTTTCGATGATGAGCGGTAAGCTCGGTGAAGATAAGCAGAATAAACAAGAGAAATCTGAATACATCAGCAAGGAGCAAATCGGTGTTGTTCCTTTGGCGATGCCGTTAATGGCGGGCCCAGGTGCAATCAGCTCGACCATTGTTTACGGATCTCGTTACCCTGCTGCTATTGATACGGTCGGCATCGGTATTAGTATCATTGCGTTTGCAACCTGCTCTTGGCTTTTGTTCCGTTCAGCACCAGTTATCGTTCGCTTTTTAGGTCAAACGGGTATCAACGTGATCACTCGTATCATGGGCTTGATTCTTGGTGCATTGGGCATCGAGTTCATCGCCAATGGCCTACGTAATTTGTTCCCAGGTTTGGCATAACGTTTAACGACATTTCGGTTGCTCTATAAAGGGCAACAATATTGAAATATAGATGAGGCGAGTAAAGCAATTGGGCTTTCACTCGCCTCGTTATTATGAAGCTTGTATAATGACTGTTAATGCATTTAACAAAAGATGAATCTCTCCTTATGTCACGCAAGCCACTCAAGCATCATTTGTACGTCATTATCTTTGGTACTCACACGCCAGCCGGACGTGCATTTGATATTTCTCTGATCGTTGCAATCTTGGCTTCGCTATTGGTTCTGATCTTAGAGTCCATCCCTAATGTCATGACCGAATGGTCACAGCAGCTGCGTTATATTGAATACACTTTTACTGCTCTCTTCACTCTTGAGTATTTGTTAAGGCTCTATTGTTCTCCGAAACCAAAATCTTATGCCACCAGCTTTTATGGTGTCGTGGACCTATTGGCGATTCTTCCGACCTACTTAGCGATCATCTTCCCAGGCGCTTCATTTATGGGTGTGGTAAGGCTGCTGCGTGTGATGCGTATCTTCCGAATCCTAAAACTGGTTCGCTACCTGCAAGATTCAAACATTCTGTTACGTTCACTGTTAATGGCAAGACGAAAGATACTGATCTTTTTCAGCACAGTTGGCATCTTAGTTGTTATCTTCGGCGCGCTTATCTTTGTTATTGAAGGGCCAGAAAATGGCTTTACAAGTATTCCCCACAGTATTTATTGGGCAATCGTAACCATTACGACGGTTGGCTACGGTGACATGATCCCTCAAACCGCGTTAGGGAAAGCGATCGCTTCTCTGACCATGCTATTGGGTTACTCTATTTTAGCGGTACCGACAGGGATTATTACTGCAGAGCTCAGCAATGAGATGAACTCGCACAAAGAGTTGGTAAAGTGTCCTAACTGTAACCGCGCCGGCCATGATTCGGATGCTATGTATTGCAAACACTGTGCGAGTGAATTGGCAGACCCCGACAAGCGTGTCGTTACAGAAGAGAAATAAAAGCAGACTCGAGATGCGAAGAGATTTAAGGGCAGTTTCGAGGGCCGAATAACGAGATATCAATAAACTAAAAAGGGTTGACGTTTATCGTCAACCCTTTCGGTTTATCAGCTAATAGAATTTAAGCAATCTTGCCGATTACGCTTTCTCAGCAAGAATAATGCGTAAAGTACGGCGTAGTGGTTCTGCAGCACCCCAAAGTAGTTGGTCACCTACCGTGAACGCATTCAGGAAATCGTTACCCATCGACATCTTACGCAGACGACCGACTGGTACAGACATTGTGCCTGTTACTTTCGCTGGTGTTAGCTCCTGCGCAGTGATGTCTCGGTCATTAGGAATCACTTTAACCCAATCATTGTGCGTCGCGATGATCTCTTCGATCTCGTCCATAGGCACATCTTGCTTAAGCTTAATCGTTAGTGCTTGAGCGTGACAACGCATTGCACCGATTCGAACACAAGTACCATCGATAGGAATTGGCTGACCATCTAGGCCAAGAATCTTGTTCGCTTCAACGCCGGCTTTCCACTCTTCTTTGCTTTGACCGTTTTCACGCTTCACATCGATCCAAGGAATCAGTGAGCCCGCAAGCGGAGCACCGAACTGATCGGTTGGAAATGAAGATGAACGAATGGTATCAGCGACTTTCTTATCGATATCTAGAATTGAACTTGAAGGGTTCGCTAACTCAGAACTTACGCTGTCGTTGATCACACCCATTTGTGAGATCAGTTCACGCATGTTCTTAGCGCCCGCACCTGAAGCGGCTTGGTAAGTCATGGCACTCATCCACTCAACCATACCTTTCTCGTATAGACCACCCAAAGCCATAAGCATTAAGCTCACAGTACAGTTACCGCCTACGAAAGTGTTAGTCCCGCCGTGGATGCCTTGTTGGATTTGAGCCAAGTTAACAGGATCAAGAGTGATGATTGAATCCGCGTCCATACGTAAGGTAGAAGCCGCATCAATCCAGTAGCCTTTCCAACCTGCTTGACGCAGTGCTGGGTATACTTTTGAGGTGTAATCTCCGCCTTGACAGGTAATCACCGCATCAAGCTGTTTTAGGCTATCAATATCAAAAGCGTCTTGAAGTAGACCCGCATCTTTACCACCCAAAACAGGGGCAGGAATACCAATCTGAGACGTACTGTAATAAACAGGTTCAATCAAGTCGAAATCTTTCTCTTCAACCATACGTTGCATCAATACAGAACCAACCATACCGCGCCAACCAACTAGACCTACTCTCATCGCTCACTCTCCATGTATAAATTAAAAATTGCTCTCCCCCATCTATAAGTTTTTCAGAAACAGAACTCAAGTGCTTTTTGTCAAAAAGTGTAACTTTTTCGTTTCTTTTAAGTGAACGCAATGAATCGTGCAGTTATCCCTGTATCGACATTTAATATCCACCTCATTGATAAAACGCCCATTATCCTCAAATTCAAACATTTGCATCGCCAAAGCAGCTTAATCCTACTCGCGTCACAAACAGTAAATCCCTCTTTTTAATCAATACTATCTAGAATAATACTTCACAAAACGAAAACAACGTGCGACAAGTTTCAACATGTAACAACCATGAACTTAACAATATTTCAGATAATGAAACCATAATTGACTGCGTTAACAGTCAAATATCACAACTTGGACGTATTTTTTCGATATAATAAACTAATTACTGTAGTGTCCGTTTTGCACCACACACCAAAACGAAGCACTATAAATGCTCGAAATCACAAGAGGCTTTTATGAAGCAGAGTAAAACTCGCCTACCGAACCTATTGCAGGTATTCATCGCGTTAGGACTATTTCTATCCCTTGCTTTTTCCTTTACTGCAAAACTTGACCTTCCAATTCAACTTGCCTTGTATATTGGCTGGTTCATTATCATGGTTCTCGGTATTCGCCTTGGCCACGAATACAAAGACTTAGAAAAAGCGGCACTCAAAGGAATATCCAATGGCTTAGGCGCGGTTTTAATACTTTTAGCCGTTGGCGCTCTTGTTGGTACTTGGATCTCAGGCGGGATCGTACCTACTATCATTTACTATGGTCTGAAAGCTATCCACCCTTCTATCTTCCTTTTAGCGACCATGATTATCTGTTCTCTAACCGCATTGGCAACTGGTACTTCTTGGGGCGCTGCGGGTACAGCAGGTATCGCGATGATGGGTATTGGCCAAGGCCTAGGTGTTCCAGCACCGATTACTGCAGGTGCAGTGCTGTCAGGTTGTTACTTCGGCGACAAGATGTCTCCACTTTCTGATTCAGTGATTCTGGCTTCTTCAATGTCTGGTGTTGAAGTGGTTGAGCACATCAAGGGCATGCTGCCAGTTGCGTTAATCAGCTACGTGATTACTGGTATCATGTTTACTGCGTTTGGTTTTCACTACGCAGGTAACGTTGACATGAGCCAAGTAGATTCTGTCATTAAAGCAATGGAAGTTCAGTTCTACATCACGCCTTACTCATTTGTCCCAGTACTGATCGTGCTTGGTCTGTTGGCTTTCCGCATGCCTTCATTCCCGGTAATCAGCTTCGGTTCTCTGCTAGGTATTATCTGGGCAGTCATGATCCAAGATATCGATTTCCTAACGGCATTCAATACTGCTTGGGCACCGTTCTCTATCTCCTCTGGCGTAGAGTTTATTGACTCGATTCTTAACCGTGGCGGCATGTCTTCAATGCTTGGTTCGGTAGCGGTAATTGTGTTTGGTTTAGGTTTTGGTGGCTTACTGGATAAAGTGGGCGTATTAGAGACGATTGCTAAGGTGTTCGAGCGCCGAGTAAATAGCGCAGGCTCTCTAGCAACAAGCACGATCGGCACGGCCTTCATGGGTAACGTATTCGGTTCTGCAATGTACGTATCGTTAATCCTAACGCCAAAAATCTGTGCGAAAAACTACGACCGATTAGGTTACCAACGTAAAAATCTATCTCGTAACGCTGAGTTCGGTGGCACGTTAACTTCAGGCATGGTTCCTTGGAGTGACAACGGCATCTACATGGCGAGTATTCTTGGTGTCGCAACGCTCTCTTATGCTCCGTTCATGTGGTTGAGCTTCATCTGTATCCTCGTGACTATCGTAACGTCTTACATGGGTTGGTTCGTTGATAAATGTGAACCAACAGCACCAGCGCTTGAAACTGAAGAAGCCGCTGAACTGAGCAAGCAACAAGCTTAAGCTAAGGCTTTAGTGCGTAAGCACAAAAATGTTGATGATATAAATGCCAAAAGAGCGCTCTAGAGCGCTCTTTTTTGATCTACTTAATTACTGAATTTATTTGCTAGCGGTTCGTTTACCCAACCAATAACCGATGCCTAACGGTGCAAAGAACACCACCAAGATAAACAGGATGAAGTAAATAATCACACCTTTGATCAAGTCCATCAGTTTATCAATAGCGAGTACCACCACCTCTTGAGAGACGCGATCAAGATCTTGTGTAAACAGTTCCCTTTCAGAAGTCACAATGCCTGCAATTTCAATACGCTCTTTCGCAATCATCGCGACCAGAGCTTCTCTCTCTCGTGTCACCATTTTTTCTAAGGCTACACGTTCTTCAGTGAGCATCGCCAATTTTTGATCTGTCTTATCACTTAGGTCGTTGAGCAGAGGCTGCATTTCTGTCGACATAATAGAAGCCAATGTTTGCATGTACTCAGGGTTATTCTCAATGAAGTCCTGCATGCTTGCTGATGTTTGACGAAGGCTTTCCAGCGTCATAGATAGGTCTTCACCCGTTAGCGAGCTATTCATCGCCACCAACTCAGCTTTCCACGTCATCAATTTCGGTGTTTGGTCAGCCATTAGGCTTAAACGGTCTGATGCATCGCCCATCGCCTCCGGCATGGTACCTAGGCTTTGAACGATTTGAGATTCGTCTTTACCAAGGTAACTTAGCCATTCACGGTAAGCGGGTGTGCTTCTGAAGGTAAGATCTTTAAAAGGATTACTCGCGGCAAACTCTTCGACGAACGCTTTGCTGTTCTTGAAATCACTCGAGCTCAATACACCCTTTGCTAGCTTCTCAGCTTCTTGGTCAAGAGAACGAGCAGTCTCTACCGCATTATCCGTCACGAACAGATCCGCGCCATCGCCTTGGCTATAAAACTGATTCATTTGTGTTGTGAAACCCCATGAGTCAATTAATGCTGACATTGGGGAAGTTTGGTACGCCGCTTGTTGTAAGCCCTGCTCAGCATGGATCTTCCAAAGCAACACATAAGATTGATGTAAGGTGTCATCAGCAGGGTAAGATTGCGCAATGAGATCGGCCGAGTCTTCTACTCGTGTAAAAAAAATCTTGGCGTATTCACGCGTCATGATCCGAGCCTGTAACTCTTGCTGAGTAAGAGGCGTCGTTTGACTGTCTAGCTTAACTTCCAAGAGAGAACAACCACTTAGCACAATGCTAAGCACCAACACGATCCAATTTCGACTCGAAACTCGTGACATATAAACCTCTGACAAAGACTAAGGGCGCGGATTGTATGAGCGCTTCGTCAGAGTATTGTCAAAAAACCTGTAAAAGTTAACGTTGGGTATTTAAATAGTCATGAGCAGAATCTACAGAGGCTTTTATCGCTAGCTCTAGTTCAGCTAAATCGTGCTCACTGATGGCTCTGGACTGCTTCATTGTCATTTCAATAGTCGCTGCAATGATCGCTAGCCGAGACGCTTTGATGCTGCCAGCCACACCTTTTAAGCTGTGCACAATGCGAGCAGCAGAGGTTTCATCCTTAGTGAGCAGAGATTTGAATCTGGTATAGTCATCTGCGTGATCTTCGACAAAGACCCCTAGCAACAATTCAACAGACTCGGTATCGCCATCAAGAGTCTCTAGCATCTCTTCAATATCAATCGCTGGCTTTGAATCCGTCACACTGGCAATGTGCTTCTCTGGCTCTTGCACTTGTTCTGGTGTCCGCTGAGTTGGGGGTTGCTGAATAGAGTTTTGCTGAACCGGAACATGTGGAATAGGTTCTTGCAAAATCGGTTCTTGTGAAATAGCTTGCGGGCTTGTCTTGCAAGCACTCTGCTGAGGTTGAGCCTCTTCCTGACTTGAATCGATGACTGGTTCCGGTCTGAGTTCTTGGTCTACTTCTTTCATCGATTTTTGGGACCTAACACTCCACAACACTAACGCAATCATTGCCACTAAGCTTAAACCTAGCATGATCAATAATAGGTTGTATTGACGTTCATGGAACTCAGCTTCAAGTTTAATGATCTGTTCGTTTACTGAATTCTTCTTAATTTTATCGACTAAATAATTGAGCTGAGCGTAATCACTCAGCAATGCTGAAGCATCTGCCAGTAATAGTTGGAGTGCATCTTGCTCTTCGGATTTTAATGAATAAGATTTTTCAAGAATAGAATCAAAGGCGCGATAAGTTGCTGATGAACTTTGGTTATCGGAATACATCGCTTCAAAAACGACGACACCAAATTCGTTGAGTAGCGGCTTTAACTTAGGGGAAAGCTCAGTATCTGTGCGCAACACTTTGATGTTATCGACAATATCTTGCACCTGACTTTCTATCGGAATGAATTCATCAAATTTTTCTAAAAATTGATCGGCAACGTAAAGCAGTTGGTTCACATCAGGACGAAACAAGGCGTGTTGGAAATCAGATTCAATCTGCAGTCGGATCGAATAAACCAACTGAGCATCGAGTGCCAAATCATTAATACGAGAGACTCGCAGCGGCTCAGAGAAATAAAGCGATTGCCTCAGTTCATTAACGCGAATACCGAGTTCTTCAATTTGAGCGAGTGAGTGAGAGTAAGAACGGCTTAGATTAAGGAGAGCCAGTGAAGGAAGTAGCCACAGAGCCAAGAGTGCAACCAAAAAAGTGGCTGGTCTTTTAAAGCGATTGGGCTTTGCTACTGATTGTTCCATCGATATTCCTTGTTCATGCGAACTCTAAACCATTATGTTGCTAAACATAAACAAGCGACAACAACCGGCTGTCGCTTGCTACCTAATAACTTCGGACTATGACTTATTGCGAGTCAGTTGATCACGTAAGTTCGGTGGCGTCCCTTTAATGGTTAGCGTGTCTGTCTCTGGATCGTAGAAGATACGCTCACCTAAAAGCAGACTATCAAAACTAACATTCAAACCGCCACCAGCACCAACAAATTTTGTTAGTTTACGCATAGTTGCGCGGTCTGCTGGGAAGCTGTCTTCTAACTCGTAGCCTTGCTCACTAGTATAGTCAAAGAAGCTTGTACCATCTGTGCTTGCTGGCAATTCTCCAGAAAGTTCACGAACTTGAACTTCATCACCCGCTTTAAGCTGTTCGTTACAGTAATCCGCAACTTGTTTTTTATAGCTGATCGCTTCTTCTTTCTCTAACTTAGAGTCAGAAACAAAGTCTTCTACCGCTTGCATCAATACTTGGTTTTGCTGCTTAGCATCCAAGCCTACTTCTGCTTGAAGGAAGTCTAAGAAGAAGTCAGCGACTTTACGACCAACGCGCCCTTTAATATAAGTAAGGTAACGGTTTGACTCTTTGTCTGTGTCGTATGTTGAAAGATCAAGGCGCGCAACAATATCCATCTTCGAGATATCCAGGTAATCCGTCGCACTAATATCTAGCCCTTCGGTCACTTTCAAACTTTGGTTAGAAGGCAGTAGTCCGATGAAAAGGTAGTCTGTCGCCAGTGATTGATATTCAGCCAGTACCAAAGTGCCTTCATCAGCAAAAGGATACTTTGAAAGCTCATCTTTTAGACGTAGCGCACTTTTTTGAGAGAAATCATAAAAACTTTGTTCTCCAGCTCGAAATTCATGCAACGACTGCTGGAATTCGCTGTCGGATTTGAAAGAACCAAATCCTTTACCTGCTTTTGAATTAAAAACTCGGTGAAGTTCCGCGACTAGGTTTTCAGATGCAGTATCGTTTTCTAGAGATTCAGCACGATAGTTAACAATCAGCTCTTCCTGATCGTTCTTGCTTAGCTGGTGTAAAATTACGTTGGAAAGGTGAAGGCTCATAGTGAAAATATTACCGTTCAGGTTTCAGTTGTTGTGCATAGTAGGTTATCATAAGCCGCTTTTACTATCATTATTAGAGTCCTTATGCCGATTATATCTAAATACACAGATGATCAAGTTGAAAAAATCCTAGCTGAAGTAGGTGCTGTACTGACTAAGCACAAAGCTTCACCTGAGCTTTCATTGATGATCGCTGGAAATATCGCAACCAATGTCTTAAATCAGAACGTTGCTGCTTCACAACGCAAAGGAATTGCTGAAAAATTTGCCGAAGCTTTAATTTCTTCTCTTGAAGATAAAAAGTCTCACTAAGTTTGATTGACGGAAAAAGAATTATAAATGGTAGACAGCGCAAACTCATATAGCGATCGTGTATCTCGACTGGTAGGTTGGGGCCACTGGTTTGCATTTTTCAACATCATTGCTGCGATGTTGATTGGTACTCGTTATATTACTCAATCTGCTTGGCCGGAAACCCTATTGGGTCAATTCTATTTGGCTGCATCATGGGTTGGTCATTTTGGATTTTTGGTGTTCGCGCTCTATCTATTAGTGATGTTCCCACTCACTTTTATTCTTCCGTCGAGGAAGTTATTACGTTTGGTTGCCGTTATCTTCGCAACCATAGGTTTAACTGTCCTACTGATTGATACTCAAACGTATCAAAATATAAACCTCCACCTGACACCTGTCGTGTGGGAGGTTTTATTCAGTGGAGAGGAGTCTGCACTCACTTCTGATTTGCAGCACCTCTTCATTGTAATGCCACTAATCTTCTTATTGCAGCTAGGTCTGTCTGAGTGGGTTTGGCGTAAGCAACGTAAACTGTCTCATAAACACATTGGCCGTCCTATTACTGCCGTCTTCTTCTTGTGTTTCATCAGCAGCCACTTGACCTACATGTGGGCTGATGCGTATTTCTACAACCCAATTACAAGCCAGAAAGCGAATTTCCCACTGTCTTATCCTATGACAGCAAAAAGCTTTATGGAAAAGCATGGTCTATTAGACCGTGAAGAGTATTTACAGCGTTTAGAAGCGAACCAAGAGAACGTAAACTTAGTTAGCTCCCCGCTTAAAAAAATTCAATACAACCGCCGCAGTGCTGATCTTAATATTCTACTTGTGAGTGTGAATAATCTTCGCGCTGATGCACTCAATAGCACTGCGATGCCAAGCAGCTATGCCTATGCACAACAATCGATCAACTTCACCAATCACTACAGTTCAAGTAACGACATGTTTGGTATTTTCGGATTGTTCTATGGCCTTCCTAGCAGCTACGCAAGCAGCATCAAAGCACAAGGTTCGAGCGCAGTATTACTCGATGTGCTAAAACATCACAATTATACACTTGCCGCTTTTAGCGGTGATGACTTTGACGACGCACTTTACCCGGAAGTCATCTTCCGAGGTCGTGATGCACTCCCAGAGCAAGCAACAGATGATGACCAAAGCGCAATACAAGCTTGGTCTGAATGGGTTCAATCGCCACAAGCAAAAAGCCCTTGGTTTAACTTTATTGAGCTAACAACGCTCGATAACTTCTCTAGTTACGAAACAGATGTGACGTTGACTACAGCTGAGCGTTTTACTGCAGATTACCAAAAATCGACTCAAGCGGCTGATGTTCAGTTAGCGAAAATCTACGCAGAGTTGGAGCGCCTAGATCTTCAAGACAACACAGTGGTTATCATTACCTCTAACCATGGTACTGAATTTAACGAGACGAAAACCAACAGTTGGGGTGCAAACTCCAATTACAGTCGTTACCAACTACAAGTGCCTCTGTTCATCAAATGGCCAGGTAAGTCGGCATCTGAATATACTCACCGTTCTAGTCACCTAGATGTGTCAGTCACGCTAATGCAAGAGCTATTAGGTGTATCTTCGAACCCAACAGACTTCAGTAGCGGTCGTAGCCTGTTTGATGAGCGTAGAAGAAAATGGATTCTCGCAGGAGACTCACGTGAACTTGCTCTTGTTACCGACCAACAAACAACGGTGTTAGATAAGTTTGGTAACTACAAACTGTACGATCAGAATTACAAACGTCTGAAAGATGTAAGCCCTCGCTTGCCAGTGTTGATGCAAGGCCTTACTGAGTTACAGCGGTTCTATACCAAAAATGACTAAATGATCATCAAAAAGAAAAGGGAAGCCAATGGCTTCCCTTTTTTATTGCCGTGAATGATTAGAAAACAAGCAACAAAACAAAATTATGAAAATTAAGGGTTTACAAGATCCTCTGCCCCTTATATTATTCACGCCACTGGAGGGATGGCTGAGTGGTCGAAAGCACCGGTCTTGAAAACCGGCAACCGTTAATAGCGGTTCTAGGGTTCAAATCCCTATCCCTCCACCACATTTAAGAAAGCCGCTGAGAAATCAGCGGCTTTTTTGCATCTAGCGTAAAGTTAATCGAATCTAAGAGTCAGTTAGTTAACCAGTCAAAGTCCTTAACTATCGGAATCTGACTTAAACCTGTTTCTCACGGCAACTTCAAGCCTATTACCGCTCTGTTGTATTTAAACATATAGCATAGGTAACTGACTCTTTACCTTTATAACCTATCGAAATTCGACGTCACTGTTGCAACAAAACATCCCTGCCAATAAACATGTAGACCTACGCCACCAATGCATAACCAAGTAACTTGAAGAATTGGGGGGATGTTTATTGGAATAGTGCCCTAGGTTTCTTCAGGTTCTCATTGTGGATACATAACGATAAAAAAATCCAGAGGCTTCATCGAAGTCTCTGGATTTTTAAATTTGGCTTGAGTGCAGATCTAATTAAGCGTTTTCTTGCTTAGTCTCTTGCTGCTCTGCTTGTTTTTTTTGTTCAGCTTCATTTGCTTTTTCTTCGTGGTTTGAACCACCACATCCGCCACAACAGCTCATAATTATGCTCTCTTTGATTGTATTTAAGTAACTCATTAAGGTCATAATATTAAAGTTGCATTTTAAATGCAACTTTAATATTAGCCAAATTGGCTGCTTGGTGTCTTGAGGTATTTAAGCCCTTGGTTTTATTAAAATTGGTAAGTACAACACAACGAAACAACTGTACGCGACAACCCACAGAGCACTCGATAAGGTGATGATAGAGACAATATTATTGGTAAAGTATCCACCAAATACTCGAACAATAAAGGCAAAAACAATCGCAATTAACGCCGCAGTCATTATTTTACCAATCGCAATAGCTCGACCTGTATGTCCTAGAGAGACGCGTGAGATCATTGATAAGATCATCACCCCCATTCCACCCACGGTTAAGGCATGAATCGCTTGTGATTGTGTGACCAATGACGAAATGATCGAAACGCCATACAAGACCAATCCTAACGAAATGGCCCAGTAGCTTAAGTGTAAAGACCACACAAGAGGAGTCTTAAAAGCGACCCATATTTTCCACCTTACCGCCCTAACCGCATTTGCCAGGCCACTGACAATAAACACGCTAGCAACGATATCTTGTGGAACTGGAAGTATCTGAAAGCTCAACACAACGGCGAAAATCGTGCTCACGATGCTCAGCTTTTCAAGCCATGGTAATGCAGGGGTTCGTGGTGTCTGTGTGCCATTCGCGGTAAACATAGGAAAGACTCGTCCACCCATAATGCACATAACTAGAGTCACCAACAGCACCATGCTTGTGCTAGCTTGTGAAATTAAGATTGGCTGCTGAAATAGAACACCATAGTGCATCGCCGCATTGGCAAAAGTCATTAGCAGCAAAATGGGAACGAACAATAGATTTCGCCAAAGTTTCACACTGACAATATTGTGAGCAAGATAAATGACAGCGATAGGCAAAAACAGTAAATCGAGCCCAGCCACCAACCAAGGGCTAAAGACATTAGGTAGGAACATGGCTATTCTCGCACACAGCCAGATAACCAGAAGTATCATTAACCCACGTCCGTTAATACTGCGGACACCTGTCCAATTTTGTACGGCCGTCAGTAAAAAACCAACCACGACAGTGGCCGCAAAGCCAAATAACATTTCATGAATATGCCACCACATTGCTCCGCCATAAACATTCAGAGTTGCGCTACCATTCCAAAACGCGGCCCAACCAACTAGAGCTGCAACGCTAAAAAGTGATGCAAACAAAAAAAACGGTCGAAACGCGAGCTCAAAAAATGCCGTCATTGAAACGCCATTGTTAGGGGGTTGATTTAAATCTTTCATCATCGTAAACCTAGTGAGTAAACAAAACTTACTTAAATAACGTCAACCGCCAAAAGTTGCCCTAGTTTGTAGCTGTGCCCTTCGCCGAGGAGATCTTGCAAGCTATAAGCGTCTAAGCATTTGTAAAAACACTCTTGAGCTTCAGCAAAGATTGTTTTCAATTGGCAATTTGGTGTAATAACACAGCTATTATCTTCGCCAAAACATTCAACCAAGTTACGTTTGTCTTCTAACTCTCGAACTAACGTACCTATGTTGATCTGACTTGGATGGCAACTGAGTTTCAAACCACCATTTTTTCCTCTTGTAGCGATCAGGTGCCCTTTGAGGTTGAGTTGCTGAACGATCTTCATTAAGTGGTTTTTAGAAATACCATAACTGTTAGCAATGTCGCCGATGGTGCTAAGAGATTGGTTGTTGATCGCTAAATAGATCAGAACGCGTAGGGAATAATCAGTGTAACGTGTGATATGCATGTTGGGATATTTCACTCTATAAGATGTATTTATTATAAATCTTATGAGTAATAAAGGCAAGTTAACCTAATGAGGAGTAGTGGCTAAGCACCAAGAAGCTAAGGCTGCGATCTTAATGACGTTTCTCACATCTGTTGTATGAGATCCTATCTCCATCTTCCTTTCTCAAACAAGATCTAATCCTCTAAGTCGAAGCGATCAGAAACATTTTTCGATATATTTTCACTCTGACAATATAAAAACACACAAACTTGTTCATAAAAAAAGCAGTCAGTTAATAAGGGTATTTACAAGCGAATCACACCACTATATTATTCGCGGCACTGGAGGGATGGCTGAGTGGTCGAAAGCACCGGTCTTGAAAACCGGCAACCGTTAATAGCGGTTCTAGGGTTCAAATCCCTATCCCTCCACCACATTAAAGAAAGCCGCTGAGAAATCAGCGGCTTTTTTGTATCTGATGATCACGGAGCTCAACGGTTCAGCTATTCACAACCAATGCAGCGTTTAGTAACTGCATGTGAATCGGCACCAGATCTTTGTGTTCCGACCGATAACCGCCACCTACAACACACGCCATTGGAATCGCTTTACTCTTTGCTAAGTTGAGCATCAAACAATCGCGTTCAAATATCCCTTTTGTCGAAACATTCAAATACCCCAATTCGTCATCTTGATGAATATCGACACCCGCATCATAGATAATCAGATCCGGTTGATGGTGAGCAATAGCCATGTTAGTGACTTGTTCAAAGCAACGCAGAAACTCTTCATCTTCTGTTTCACGGCTTAACGGCACATCCAAGTCAGACACAGGTTTACGCGCAGGGAAGTTCTTATCGCAGTGGAACGACAAAGTGATAATCTCATCGCTCTCTTGGCAAAGTGTCGCTGTACCATCGCCATGGTGAACATCACTGTCGACGATAAGCACTTTATCTATATGCTCAAACGTTAGCGCATGCTTAGCCGCCAAAACCAGATCATTCAACAAACAGAAGCCACTGCCAAAATCTCGGTGCGCATGATGATAGCCACCGCTAAGATGAATCGCTAAACCACTCTCGATGGCCATTTCAGCGGCCAAGCAGGTGCCACCACTTGAATAGAGTGTCCTTTCTATAAGCTGTTCACTCCACGGAAAGCCGATACGTCTCATTTTTGCTGCTGGCAAATTTCCAGAAACCAGCAAATCGACATATTCACCATCATGTACCTGCTTTACTTGTTCTACCGAAACAGGCATTGGCTGGAACATTTCGAATGCATTACCCCATTTTGGATCACTATCCATGTGGTGCTTCACAGCACTGTGCAACAGTTGGTATTTATGGATTGGATAACGATGCCCTTCTGGTAAAGGCAACTGAGAATAAATTGGATGGTAAATTAAAGGAGTCATAGATCGGGCGTATTACGTATCAATCTCAAAATCATAACAGTCTCAGACTTGGCGACAACCTTAATTAATGATAATAGTTATCATTACCTTTAATTAATTCCAGAGACAACAATGAAAAATGTAATACTCATCTGTGGTGTGATCTGCGGCTCTATCGCAGCAGTAATGATTTTCGTGAGCATGCTGATGGTCAGTTGGTGGAGCGTTGATTTTCTCGCGTTAACCCATCACACTTAACTGATTGAACTAACAAGGAATCATTATGAGCGTTATTTTTATCACTGGTGCGAACCGAGGTATTGGTCTGAGCCTAGCTCGGCACTACGTCAATGATAGCCACACCGTGTATGCCACCTATCGCGATGCTTCCACAGCACAAGAGTTACTTGCTCTCGCAAACGAAAACAACAACCTTTCGTGCATACAGCTCGACATCACGGACTATCAATCCGTCAATGAACTTCCTTCAAAACTTGAATCCATCGATATTCTCATCAACAACGCTGGCTACTATGGCCCTAAAGGTTACGGGTTAGGTAATACCGATGTAGAAGAGTGGCGTCGTGTTTTTGAAATCAACACCATCGCTCCTCTCAAGCTCGTTGAATCCTTACTGCCTCTGCTAGCAAAGAGCCCAATAAAAAAGATCGCGTGCCTTTCATCAAGAGTGGGCAGTATGTCTGAAAACACATCTGGCGGAGGCTACATCTATCGTTCCTCTAAAGCGGCTCTAAACTCGGTTGTGAAGAGTTTAAGCAACGACTTAACCGATAATGGCTTTACAGTGCTGGCGTTACATCCTGGTTGGGTACAGACGGAAATGGGCGGACCTAATGCTCTTATTGATACAGAGACTTCGGCTCAAGGCCTTGTGACTGTAATAGAGTCATCGAATACTGAAGTGAGTGGTCACTTCTTTAATTTCGATGGTAGCGAAATAGACTGGTAGCGGTCACATGGATCGTCGCGTTATCTCAAGCTTAATCGTACGTTCACCACTGTTGTGTCTAACAATGGTGCTCACTGGATGTTTCGATGACAGCCCACAGAACTATTTCGACGACTATCAGACCAAAATCGCCAACGTGCAAGATGCTGACGAGATACAACAAGACTGGGAGCTCGAAAGCTTACCGAGAAAGCGAGAACTGTTTATTGAAGTTCCTTCGCTCTCTATCGGGCTCATAGACAGTTATCAACTTCGGCAATGTGGATTATTCAACCTGATTGCAGAAAGAAACTCTGTACTTGGGAAAGTCGCCGACGAGTTCAGAAATTACGATTATCAAGTCGCTTTACTGGAAGGTGTTGGTCATTGTTTATCTAATAACGAATTAGAACCAGAGATCGTAGAATTACTCAGAGAAATCGAGCAACAGAAACTCGCACAATTTCCACTGCACCAATGGAATCTCATCTATGCCAGTGAAGCTATGCAGTCGCAAATGCGTGGTAGCCAGTGGTTACGTGCTGATATTGGCGATCAAGTTCGACAGACAAGTGACGCGCTAGAGCACATAAATCAAGCGTTAAACACACCGCTCGTTTCCGGCAAGACTACTGAGGTTCAAGAAGGATTAGAGAAGAGTTCGACGCTTGGGGATTTGTACTACTCACTATCTAGTGCTTCGGCAGAGCTTGATACCATCACCCAGCAGCTGACTACTTTTGACGCCAACATTATCTGTGGGAAGCAACGAGACACGACTAAGTTTCGCTATCTCAACAATGTGTTCGAACAACAGTATATTGACAAGGTTCAGCCTTACATGGCCCAATTGGATGGCTACTATCAGCACCTAGCCCCCCAACTTGCTATGTTTGACGCACAGCCTGAGCTACACAGTTATCACTTTCCCATCAAAGATGCGCATCAAGCCTTTCGATCATCCACTCGGCGCCATGTCGACTATTGGCAACAGCTGTTTAAGCGCTGCGGACGCAAGGTTGGGCGTTAAGTCTAATATCGCCAATAAGCAGCGGTTTGCTCTCAGTTCCTAGCTTTTAGTGCCTTTCTTAGCATACGTCCCTTTTTTGGCATACGTACCTTTGTTGGCATAAGACTTCGCACCACCACCTTTGCGGCGTTTAAAGGCAGGTCTTTCGACTTTAGGAAGATGACGCAGAGATTCAGGGACTTCACCTGTTTTTACCTTACCCATTAAGCCATCGATCTTACTTTCTAGCGCTTGCATGAAGGGTTGATACGCTTGGTTTCGTTCAGCCATGCCTTGCAACTGATGTTCCCAGTGAGCAGTCATGTCGGGAAAGGTCGAGTCCTCAGGTAAAGCATTAATCAAACCTCTGCCGGCAGGGCTACTATGGATGCTTTTACCTTGTCGCGTTAACAGTTGTCTCTTGAACAAAGTATCTAGAATACCCGCTCGGGTTGCTTCCGTTCCAAGGCCATCGGTCTCTTTCAAAATGGCTTTAAGGTCTTTGTTCGCGACAAAGCGCGCGATACCTGTCATCGCTTGTAGCAAGGTCGCTTCCGTGAAGTGCTTTGGTGGTTCGGTTTTCTTATCACCAATAATACCTTCACGACACGTCAACACCGTTCCTTTATCCAATGGAGGAACCGTATCTGTACCATCGCCTTTCTCTTCGGTGTCCGTTTTCCCCATCAACACCTTCCAACCTGGGCTAATAAGTTGTCGCCCTTTTGCTATGAACACACCACCAGCGATATCAAAAACCAACTTAGCATCCGCAAAAACAGCCGGTGGGTAGAACTGCATCAGATATTGGCGGGCGATTTGCTGATAGATTTTCATCTCATTAGCAGATAGGCCATTCACCGCTGATTTCTTCGGCGTTGGGATTATCGCGTGGTGAGCATCGACCTTACTGTCGTTCCATGCTTTGGATTTAAGAGAAAGATCCGCGCCTTGCGCACCACTTTGCAGCTCTTTCGCATTATTGGCGATAGCATCGACTACCGACTCTCGTTGCGAATAATGATCTTTAGGTAGATAGCGGCTATCAGAACGTGGGTAAGTGATGAGTTTGTGTTTCTCATACAATGACTGACAAGTGTCGAGTACCTGTTGAGCGCTCATACCAAAACGCTTAGACGCATCAATCTGCAGAGCTGACAGCGAATAAGGGAGTGGTGCCGCTTGTTTGCTTTGCTTTTGCTCTGATTCCGTCACCGTTGCAGGCTGATTAGCAATTCGGTTAGCGACATTCTCAACCAGCTTTCGATTGAGTACGCGGCCTTCTTCATCTTGCCAAGGTTTACATGCTTCGCTTGGTTTCCAACGTGCTCGAATATCAAAGCTCTGGCCGTTGTTTTGATAAGGGATCAGCGCATGCAGAGTAAAATAATCTTTCGGAATGAAGTTTTCGATCTCTTCATCACGCCTTACGACCAAACCAAGTACAGGCGTTTGCACTCGCCCTACCGACAACACGCCTTGGTAACCCGCCTTTTGACCTAACAAGGTATACGCGCGAGTCATGTTCATGCCATACAGCCAATCGGCTCTAGAGCGCGCCAATGCAGAAATAGAAAGTGGAATAAAATCTCGGTTACTGCGCATTTGAGAGAGCGCACGCTTTACCGCTGGCAAGTTCAAGTCACTAATAAGTAACCTGTCCATCGACTCTTTCTTAGTCTTAGACACCTTGCAATAATCAATCACTTCATCCACCAGCAGCTGCCCTTCTCTATCCGGGTCACCCGCATGGACAATTTGGGTCGCGTCCTTCAATAGCTTTCGGATCACCGTCAGCTGTTTGCTTGACGTCTTGCGTGGTCTCAACTGCCATTGCTCCGGTACGATGGGAAGATCGGCTAAGTTCCACTTCTTATAACGGTCGTCATAAGCATCCGGCTCAACCTGCTCCAATAAGTGTCCAATACACCAAGTCACCACATCCCCATTGCCACATTTGATAAACCCTTGGTCTTTCTTTTGTGGATTCGGTAGTGCGGCGGCAATCGCGCGGCCTAGGCTTGGTTTTTCAGCAATAATAAGGCGAGACATGTTTTTCCAGATGCTACAAACAATTAGAGCCACATTATCTAATGTGGCTCCTAGAAATCAAGAAAAACTGGTTGTTTATACAGTTAACATTCAACAATTCGTTGTGTGGCTATTTTCCTGACGAGATCTACAAGAACTCAACGAACTTTGAGAAGTCACGCTCTGGCGCTTTCATTGGCGTACAGCCCGGAGTACCTAGGTATAGGAAGCCAACAATTTCATCGTCGCCTTCTAGGCCGAAAGCTTGGTGCACTTCAGGGTGGAACATCCATTTACCTGAACGCCAAAAACCTTGGAAGCCTTGTGCAACTGCGGCCATTTGCATTGCTTGCGCAGCACAACCCGCAGACAGGTGTTGTTCGAACGCAGGCACTTTCTCGTGCTCAGTTACCTTTGCGATGATAGTGATCACCATTGGAGCTCGGAACGGCGCTTTCTTTACTTTCTCGATAACCGCTTCTTCGCTTTCATCCGCTTCAGCGGCACGCACCAAGATGTCTGAAAGTTTCTGTAACCCTGAACCTTGTGCGATAACAAAGCGCCATGGTGTCAGTGCGCCGTGGTCTGGAGCTCGTAAACCTGCTTTGATGATATTTTCTAACGCGACACCTTCAGGTGCTGGATCAGAGAGTTTTGCGATAGAGCGTCTGTTGAGCAATAGATCCAAAGCATCCATTTGAAGTCCTTAATAATTTTTATTGTTTGTATAGCTGAACTGTAGCACAGAATACAAACGATAATAAATCTCAACGGCTGTCCAATTGACACAATAGTTCAAACAATACTGGAAACAATAAAGGCTCCTAAATCTATGACTTAGGAGCCTTATTTACAGGTTTCGTTCAGGTTTATGAACGAGTGCATTCTGTTTGTTGTTAGAGCTTAATGGCTAACTCAACACCTTGGCGAATTGCGCGCACGGCATCCAGTTCACCTGCGTAATCGGCACCGCCTATCACGTGTAGTTTGCCACCAAACTCTTGCCACATGTCTTCGAATGGACGAACTGAAACTTGGCCCGCACACACGATAACGGAATCGGCATCGAGTACCTGATCTTTCTTACCAACGCTGATATGCAGACCTTGGTCGTCAATCTTGTTGTAGCTCACGCCACCAAGTAAGTTCACACCACGTTTTTCTAGAGTACGTTTATGAATCCAGCCAGTAGTTTTACCTGGGCCTTTACCCACTCGACCGGCTTTACGCTGCATCACCCAAACCGTTTTATCACTGAACGAATCAGGGTAAGGATAAAGTCCACCTGGGTGCTCCATATTCTTATCAATGCCCCACTCATGCAGCCAGTCGTCCAAGCTATGAGAAGTCGGCTCTGTCAGCATAGTTGCCACATCAATACCAATACCACCGGCACCAACAATCGCGACTTTTTCGCCTACTGGTGTCTTTTCACGAATCAAGGTTTGATAATCGATTACGTTTTCTTGGTCAATTCCTTCAATATCAAGCTTTCTTGGTTCAACACCAGCAGCCATCACGACTTCATCGTACTTCAACAACATCTCAAACGTCGCTTCAGTATCTAGTTTTAAGTTCACGCCTGATGCATCTATTTGGTTAGCAAAGTAACGAATCGTTTCTCTAAACTCTTCTTTACCCGGGATTTGCATTGCCAATCTAAATTGTCCACCGATGCGGTCATTTTTCTCAATCAGATCAACCTTATGCCCACGCTGTGCCAACGTTGTTGCACAAGCTAAACCTGCTGGCCCAGCACCGACGACGGCAATGGTTTTGGTTGCTTGAGCGGGTTGCACAACAATTTCAGTTTCATAACAAGCGCGAGGGTTCACCAAGCAGCTCGCTCGTTTGCCTTTGAATACGTTATCAAGACACGCTTGGTTACAACCGATACAGGTGTTAATGAACTGCGCTTGGTCTTGAGCGGCTTTATTAACAAAGTCAGGGTCTGCCAAGAATGGACGAGCCATTGATACCATGTCGGCCTGTCCTGAACTGAGGATACGTTCGGCCTCTTCTGGCGTGTTGATTCGGTTACACGTCACCACTGGGATCGACACGTATGGTTTTACTTTTTCTGTCACCCAAGAGAATGCCCCTCTTGGAACTTGTGTCGCAATAGTTGGGACACGAGCTTCATGCCAACCAATACCAGTATTAATAATGGTCACGCCCGCTTCTTCTAGCTTCTGAGCCAGAAGGACAACATCTTCAAACGTGCTGCCTTGCTCAACCAGATCCAACATCGATAAGCGGAAAATAATGATGAAATCTTTACCCACCGCTTCGCGAATCGATTTAACGATCTCTAATGGGAAACGCATGCGCTTCTCATAAGAACCGCCCCATTCGTCATAACGCATGTTGGTACGTTTACAGATAAATTGGTTAATCAAGTAGCCTTCCGAGCCCATGATCTCGATGCCGTCATAGCCAGCAACCTGAGCTAATTCTGCACTGTTGGCAAAGGCACCTATGGTCTTTTTAATTTGACGAGGGCTCATCTCACTCGGTGCAAACTTAGCGATTGGCGCTTTGATGCCCGAAGCACTTTGCGCGAATGGGTGCATGGCATAGCGGCCAGCATGTAGCAACTGAAGGGCAATTTTACCGCCATGCTTATGCACGGCCTCGGTAACAACTTGGTGAGCTTTAGCGTGCTTAACTTTACTGAACTCAGCACTAAATGGGGTCAATCTGCCACGTAAATTAGGAGAGAAACCACCGGTAACAATAAGGCCAACGCCTCCTTTTGCTCGCTCTTCATAAAACGCGGCAAGCTTGTGGAGGCCTTCTTTATTTTCTTCTAAACCCGTGTGCATTGATCCCATCAATACACGGTTACGTAATTGAGTAAATCCAAGATCGAGTGGTTCGAGTAAATGTGGGTACATGGCAGACATCACTTCTATTATTATATCCTTGTGGTCAGACCACAATATAACTCAATCACCAAAAGTTCAAACAACCGTTTACATTTTTGTAACACCGATCATAATGCAGGACGTATTAATCGTTCAGAAACCCCTAATATGACTACACTTAATGAGAATATATATCGATTAGCAATTCTTGGTGTAGTTTGAGCTAGGGAATTATCGTAGGATATCAAGCAGTTCATATTATTGAGATTAATGGTACTACAGCTTGTTAAAGCGACGTGATCTCACTGCGGAGACAGAATGAAAAAAATATTCAAATTTATAGGCATGATCTTTAAAGGGATTTGGAAGCTCATCACGTTTGTGCGTCTTGCGCTGGTTAACCTTTTCTTTTTACTCAGTATCGCCATCATCTACTTTGTATACTTCCACTCAGACACAACTCAACCCACTGTTCCACAGGAATCGGCTTTAGTGCTTAACCTGTCTGGTCCTATCGTGGAGCAAAGTCGCTATATCAATCCGATGGATTCAGTCACGGGCTCACTGCTTGGCAAAGACCTTCCAAAAGAGAACGTCCTGTTTGATATTGTTGAAACGATTCGCTACGCCAAAGACGATGACAAGGTAACAGGTATCGTTTTAGCACTCAAAGAACTGCCAGAAACCAATCTGACCAAGCTTCGCTACATTGCTAAAGCGCTCAACGAGTTCAAAGCAACTGGCAAACCAATTTATGCGGTGGGTGACTTTTACAACCAAAGCCAATACTACCTAGCCAGCTACGCAACTAAAGTCTTCCTATCACCAGATGGTGGGGTTCTTCTTAAAGGCTACAGTGCTTACTCGCTATTCTACAAAACTCTATTACAGAAGCTTGACGTAAATACACATGTATTCCGCGTCGGTACTTATAAGTCTGCAATCGAACCTTTCATTCGCGACGATATGTCAGACGCAGCGAAAGAGTCAGCTTCTCGTTGGTTGGGTCAACTGTGGGGAGCATACGTTGATGACGTAAGCAACAACCGCCAGATCGATGCTAAAACCTTGAACCCAAGCATGGACTCTTTCTTAAAAGACCTTGAGTCGGTTGATGGCGATATCGCAAAACTGGCAGAGAAGCTTGGTTTAGTTGACGAACTGGCAACTCGCCAACAAGTTCGTCTAGAGCTCGCAGACGTCTTCGGCAGTGACGGTCAAGACAGCTATAACGCGTTGGGGTACTACGAGTACCGTGCAACCATGCTTCCAGACATGACCAGTGAATCTCACGACGTTGCCGTGATTGTAGCGAGCGGCGCAATTATGGATGGCAAGCAACCGCGTGGCACAGTTGGCGGAGACACCACAGCAGCCCTACTGCGCCAAGCACGTAACGACGATAAAGTGAAAGCCGTTGTGCTTCGTGTCGATAGTCCAGGTGGCAGTGCCTTTGCTTCAGAAGTCATTCGCAATGAAATAGAAGCGATCAAGCAAGCGGGTAAGCCGGTTGTTGTGTCGATGTCGAGCCTTGCTGCTTCAGGCGGTTACTGGATCTCGATGGGTGCGGATAAGATCCTAGCTCAGCCAACCACACTAACGGGTTCAATTGGTATCTTCAGTGTTATCACCACCTTCGAAAAAGGGTTGAACGATATTGGTGTTTACACTGATGGCGTTGGTACGTCGCCTTTCTCTGGCCTTGGTATTACAACAGGGCTTAGCGACGGCGCGAAAGATGCGTTCCAAATGGGCATTGAAAACGGTTACCGCCGATTCATCAGCCTAGTTGGAGAAAACCGTGGCATGGAAGTCGATGCTGTCGACAAGATTGCTCAAGGCCGAGTATGGACAGGCCAAGATGCAATCGAGAAAGGTCTAGTCGATGAAATTGGTGATTTTGATGATGCGATTACAGCTGCGGCTTCACTTGCAGAGCTTGAAACCTACAACATTTACTGGGTAGAAGAGCCTCTTTCAGCCACTGAACTATTTATTCAAGAATTTATGAACCAAGTTCAGATGTCGATAGGCCTTGATATTCAGTCAATGATTCCAAGCAGTTTACAGCCTGTTACTCAACAGTTAGCTCAAGATAGCCAACTGTTAGGTAACTTTAACGACCCACAAGGTCGATATGCTTTTTGCTTAAACTGCCAAGTTCAATAAGATAAGCTCAACGCTTTGTTATCAAGAGGCGCCTCTGTGTGAGGCGCCTCTTTTTATTGCATGATAATTCGCTATAATCGCCCCCCTGTTCCCTATATCACACTAAGTATTAATCGCCATGGAAAGAAAACACATCTATATCGCGTATACCGGCGGCACAATTGGCATGCAGAAGTCTTTGGACCACGGCTATGTCCCAGTCGCAGGTTTTATGGATAAGCAGCTAGCTGGCATGCCTGAATTCCATCGCCCAGAAATGCCTGAGTACACCATTCATGAATACTCTCCATTAATGGACTCTTCAGATATGACGCCACTTGATTGGCAGACTATCGCTGATGATATTCGCGCGAACTACGATAAGTACGATGGTTTCGTTATCCTGCACGGTACAGACACTATGGCTTACACCGCCTCAGCTCTGTCATTCATGTTAGAAAACCTCGGCAAACCTGTGATTGTTACGGGCTCTCAGATCCCATTAGCAGAATTACGTTCAGACGGACAAGCAAACCTGCTTAATGCTCTGCACATTGCAGCGAACTATCCGATCAACGAAGTGACACTGTTCTTCAACAACAAGTTGATGCGCGGTAACCGCAGTACAAAATCACACGCTGATGGCTTCAATGCGTTTACCTCTCCAAACCTAACTCCATTGCTAGAAGCGGGTATCAATATCCAGATCAGCAATAACGTTAAGGTAAACGAACAACCTGAAGGTGCTTTCAAGGTTCATAACATTACTCCGCAACCCATCGGTGTAATTACAATGTACCCAGGAATCTCGCATGAGGTGATTCGCAACACGCTACTACAGCCTGTAAATGCAATGATTCTGCTTACTTTTGGTGTTGGTAACGCACCGCAAAATCAAGAACTACTTCAACACTTAAAAGATGCCTCAGAGCGAGGTGTGATTGTGGTGAACCTAACTCAGTGTTTGGCAGGTAAAGTTAACATGGGTGGTTACGCGACGGGTTGTGCACTAGCAGAATCGGGCGTTATCAGTGGTTACGATATGACACCAGAAGCAGCACTGGCGAAATTACATTATCTATTGAGCCAAGATTTAAGCTACGAAGAAGTGAAGGCTCAAATGCAACAAGTGTTACGCGGTGAGATGAGCTTATAAGCCTATCCTGCGATTCATTTAGCCGAGGGCTTACCTTTAATCAAGCCCCTCACGTAAACCTGAACTAAATCGTATTATTGTTTATAAATAAACAGCTTAACAGTCAAAAAGGGGTGGCACAGTGCCACCCCTTTGTTGTAATTTAAGCCCAATGATTAGGATTAACTCTAACAATATCTTCTTGGTCGGACTTAAACTGCTTCTTTAGTTCAGACTTTGATTTAAAGCTAATTTCTCCGCCGGCTGCAATTGTCATATGTTGAGCTTCAGAGTTATGTTTCGATTGATACAACATAACCGCCTGCATACACGAGTCGCGCTGCTCTTTAGAGAGCGCCGTTCCTTCTGGCCATTTCCCCGTTTCAACTGCATAGTTTAAACGTTCGTAGACCTCGGGGGTCATTGCGCTAAGAAGTTGTTCTGCATCCATGGTAAGGCCTTAGTTTTAACAATTTTCACCAGAAAATAACCCGTATCAGAATTGAGTCAAGAACCTGACTGAAAATAAGTGTATTTGATCACAAGTGAAGGAATATGAAAATTATGAAATGGTTGGTACTAAGCCTATTGCCTTTCACTCTGGTTGGGTGTTTTGACGGGAACAAAAATACCGCTCAATTGTGCGAAAGCAACCCGTGGCTTCAGTGTGAAAAGTTAAATATGAACGACGGACAGTGCCGTGTCGCACGTACCGACCTCGTCTGGCATCGATTTGAAGCAAAAGAAAACCCCAGCGATACCAATAAGATTAAAGAATTCGAATTAGCCTCTGCTTACAAAAAGTGTCTAGAGCTTGCTGCACAGATCGAAACGATTGATCAATCCAAACTTCAAGAACGTCGCTTCATCTCCTTAATGAATAGTATCGAAGAGTCTGAACGTATTGTTAACGAACTCTCGCGATCAAATACCCCGGAAACGCTTTATTTTATGTGGTCACAAACTGGGGATACCAACGCAAGACGCAGTTTCCTGCAATTAGAAGGGACAGAAGCATTAAACACAGCAGAGATGCAATATGCGCTAGCCACTTTTTATACTACCCGTGACCATGAAAAGACGCTTAAGCTACTCAACAATGCGTTAACGCTTTCTAATGGTTCGAAGGTCAACACCGAGATCTTCAAATCGATGGCGAGTATCAACCACAGCCTTGGGCATATGGAAAAGGCGTACGTGTGGGCCATGGTAGCGAAAGAGTTTGATGTACCTATTGCTTCGGAAGCAGAACTTAACGTGTTGTACCGTTTCGATGAGTCAACATACGAACAACTGAATCAAGACGCGGACAATATAGTAGAAGCTATTGAAGATGAGGTTTACAGCTCTTCAATCGTCCCTCGTTACTGATCGCACTGTTCTCGTTTTCTAGTCCAAACGTTCTATTCACGAGCTTTCAAAAAAACAGCTACCATGATGGTAGCTGTTTTCGTTTGTGCTAGAAATAACTCTGAAATACTGAGCTACTGGGCAGTTCAGTACCACTCAATCAACAAATACGCCTGTAAGGATTAGACAATTATGACAAGTTATTTGGTAGTTTCGTCATTTTTGTTGAAAATTAACGACACAGAATTAACACAGAACCGTTCACCGGTTGTCTTCGGACCATCAGGAAAAACGTGACCTAAATGGCTATCACAAGCGGTACAACGGATCTCTACACGCTTCATTCCGTGACTTAGATCTTCTATATAGCGTACTGCTTCATCATTCACTGGGGCATCAAAGCTTGGCCAACCGCACCCTGAATCATATTTGTTATCCGACAGAAACAAAGGGCTTTCACAGCATGTGCAGCTATAGACACCCGTCTTATGGTTGTGCAGTAACTTACCGCTATATGGGGCTTCGGTACCACGTTGACGACACACAGAAAATTCATCGTCCGTTAGGCGTTCACGCCAGTATTCATCAGGCTTTATCATATTTCCTCCCTTTTGAATCACGTTAATATCTCTCCACATTATCAGTTATTATATTTACTTTTTTCTATAAAGGCTTGCATATGAGTCGTTTTGTAGCACATACTTTCTCACCAAGAAACATTGTACATATACACTCATAAGTGAATCATCATTTAGAGGTATTTTACCCAACTGGAAGGGTACAGAGCCACTCGCAATGGTCAATTTTCAACCACTTACACCCAATTGTTAAGAAAAGCGTCGCTTTTTTTTGACATTAAACAAGTTAAGTCGGATTATCTATTGCAGATGTATACTGGATTCTGTAATTTTACTACCAGTTATCTTTAATCAGAAATTAAGTTGTGGAGCAACTACAATGACTATCAAAGTAGGTATTAACGGTTTTGGCCGTATCGGCCGTTTCGTATTCCGCGCAGCTCAAGAGCGTGCAGACATCGAAGTAGTAGGTATTAACGATCTAATCGACGTAGAGTACATGGCATACATGCTTAAGTACGACTCAACTCACGGCCGTTTCAACGGTACTGTTGAAGTTGAAGGCGGTAACCTAATCGTTAACGGTAAAACTGTACGTGTTACAGCTGAGCGTAACCCAGAAGACCTTAAGTGGGATGCTATCGAAGTAGACGTAGTTGCTGAAGCAACTGGTCTTTTCCTAACTGACGAGACTGCACGTAAGCACATCACTGCTGGCGCTAAGAAAGTAGTTCTTACTGGTCCTTCTAAAGATGCAACTCCAATGTTCGTAATGGGCGTTAACCAAGCATCTTACGCTGGTCAAGACATCGTTTCTAACGCTTCTTGTACTACTAACTGTCTTGCACCTATCGCTAAAGTACTTAACGATAAGTGGGGCATTGAGTCTGGTCTTATGACTACAGTTCACGCTACTACAGCAACTCAAAAAACTGTAGATGGCCCTTCTGCTAAAGACTGGCGCGGTGGCCGTGGTGCTTCTCAAAACATCATCCCATCTTCAACTGGTGCTGCTAAAGCTGTAGGCGTTGTTCTTCCAGAACTAAACGGCCTTCTAACTGGTATGGCTTTCCGTGTACCAACTGCTAACGTATCTGTAGTTGACCTAACTGTTAACCTAAAAGAAGCTGCATCTTACGAAGAAATTTGTGCTGCAATGAAAGAAGCTTCTGAAGGCGAAATGGCTGGCGTTCTTGGTTACACTGAAGACCAAGTAGTATCACAAGATTTCATCGGTGAAGTTCAAACTTCAGTATTCGATGCTAAAGCTGGTGTTGCTCTAACTGACAAATTCGTTAAAGTTGTATCTTGGTACGACAACGAAATCGGTTACTCAAACAAAGTTCTAGACCTAATCGCTCACATCTCTAAGTAATTTCTTTTTAGAAATAGCTTTAGATAAGCATTAGCGAAGACTGTTTTGAGCAGACTTTGAAAAAGGCGACCTTAGTGTCGCCTTTTTAATACCTGCTATCTTTTAAACCGCGCCTGTCTAAGCTCATCAAGATAGCCCACACGTAAAATTCAATTCTAATACTGACTCTGCTTGTCACTCATAAAATCACAAGCACCCTAGTTCTAGTCAGCATTTGAATTCAATTTCCTTAGAAGGATCATGTAATGGATTTATCTACTCTACCTGCACTGTCGGTACTTTCTAACAACGTCACTATCGTTGAGCACGAAGGTGTAAAACTAGTTCGTGTTATCCACGATAAAGCAAACGCAGCGATTTCGTTGTTTGGCGGTCATGTGGTGTCATTTCAACCACAAGGTCAAGAAGACCTAATTTGGATGAGCCAACAAGCTAAATTCGACGGCAAAACGGCTCTGCGTGGTGGTATTCCAGTATGTTGGCCTTGGTTTGGTCGCATTGCAGCCCCAGCGCATGGTTTTGCACGTTCAAGCGAATGGCAATTAGTTGAGCACCGTGAAAGCGAAGCTGGCGTGATTGTTAGCTTAGCTCTGAAGCCAAGCGAAGAGACGCTAGCAGTATGGCCTCATCAGTTTGATGCACGTTTGAATGTTGAGATCGGCGAGCAGCTAAAAGTAACGCTGGACGTGAAGAACACTGATTCTCAGCCATGGACTTTCTCTGGTGCACTGCACACTTACCTAAACGTTGGCGATATTCACAACACAACCACAACGGGTATGGGTGCTGAGTACATTGATAGCCTACAAGGTGGCAAGATCGGCCAAGGTGGTGCTGAACTGGTACTGACTGACACGATTGACCGCGTTTACACACAACCAGAAGCGCAAATCTTTGTTGCTGACAAAAAGCTGGATCGCACACTAACGGTTGAAAACCACGGCCATAACTCTGCGGTACTGTGGAACCCGTGGGCGGAAGGGGCTGCAGGTATGGGCGACATGCAAGACGACGGTTATCTAACCATGATGTGTGTCGAGTCAACACTGCACGCACCAAGCCTAGAAGCAGGAAAAACGTTACAGCCTGGTGAAAGCCACCAGCTGATTACAGTGATTGCTTCGAAATAAGCTTAAAGCTACGCCAATTAGATACGAAAATGCAGCCCATGAGCTGCATTTTTATTGCCCCTAACCCTCTCTATCTCTATCTCTATCTCTATCTCTATTCCCATGACCAGTTTGTAAGTTAACGCAGACAAAATTTATCTACTCAGATTCAAATACATTCCAAATTACATTTCATATCTCATACGCCATAATTTATAAATATAACTATCAATTCATTAATTCTTATCAATTACTGCCTATGAATAAGTTCTTATGATAGGAGGCTCAATAACAAACTTATCTAAAACCACTTAACAACACCTCAATGAAGACAGGATAATGAATTCATGTTCGAGAAATACAAAAATCAAAGTGTTGGCTTCCAACTTAAGTTGGTCATTTTGCTGTGCTTACTTATCGCCTTTGGCTCTATCGCAACGCTCGTGTATCGCAATGCCTCACAAGTATTATTAGACAACACGTTAAGGGAACACCAATCCAAAGTAGAAGCGATGGCCAAAACCATATCTGGCCAATTCGATGCCTACCTGCATACCGCCAAAGTTTTAGAATCCACCTTTCGTAACGGTTACCTAGCAGGTGTTTATGTTGAGAATTACGACGTTGAGTTCAACGGTCATTCCATTCCTAACCTGACTCAATATGGTGAGAGCCTAATCAACGACACTAAACTCGTTGATAGCTTTACTCGCGACACCGGCGCTGTAGCAACCCTATTTGCCCCATTTGGCGATGACTTTATTCGCGTGTCTACTTCTCTAAAAAAACCGTCAGGGGAACGTGTTGTTGCCACAACGTTAGGCAAGGATCATCCTGGCTATAACAAACTCAAAAATGGCGAAGCTTATTACGCGCAAGTGAAGCTCTTCGGCCAACGCTACATTACCTACTACGCACCTTTAACGAATGCACAAGGCAAAGTTAACGGTGTCTCTTTCATTGGTCTACCCGTAGAAGAGGCGACACAAAACCTGTTCGAGTCATTGCGTTCTGTCTCATGGGGCGATACTGGCTATACCATCATCGTTGACAATGAAGAAGAGCATCAAGGCCAGTACTTACTGCACCCTACTAATGCTGGAGGTGATAAATCTATTGTGGATGTTGCCGACTACGACGGTAACAAACCTTTCTATCAGCTCTTTGAGCAGCCATCCGGCTTGATTCTCTACCCTTTTGAGTATCAAGGAACAGTGGGCGAAAAATACCTCGTCTATACCGAAGTCCCGGGGTGGAATTGGAAACTACTTGGCGGCACATTTATTAATGAAGTCACTAAAGGCAGCGACGAACTGCTGAAACTTATCGCGATAATCGCGACCTTGATTGCCGCCGCTACCATCGTCGTGTTAACGCTCGTATTGAACCGCACGTTGACGCCGTTAACGACTTTAAACGAATACATGATGCGCTTAGGAAAAGGCGAAGTCAGCTTACATATTCCAAACAACGGCAAACAGACTAAGAATGAAATCAGCAACCTAAATACCGGCGTTGCGAATATGGCTGCTCAATTGAATACACTCGTTGGAGAAATTCGTACGACCAGTGATCAAGTACAAAACAGCTCTAGCAGTGTGTCACAGGATGCTAGCCACAATCTGAGCCAATCTGACCGCCAGCAAGCACAGGTTGAGCAAGTCGTTACCGCTATTGAAGAGATGGCTACCTCGGCAGAATCTGTAGCGCAGCAAGTGAATAGCATTGCTGAAAATGTTCGCCTTGCAAATGAAGACAGCCAGAAAGGTTTAGAAGTCGTTGAAGGTGTGTGTATTGATGTTGCCCAGCTAAATGATCAATTAGACAAATCAGCATCGGCCATCGAGCAAGTGAGTTCTGATAGCGAAAGCATTCAAACCGTCACCAAGATGATTGATGACATCGCAGAACAAACCAACTTACTTGCGTTGAACGCTGCAATAGAAGCCGCGCGAGCGGGGGATCAGGGTCGTGGTTTTGCCGTGGTCGCTGACGAAGTAAGAACATTGGCTCATCGTACACAAACGTCAGTACAAGACGTAGTGAGCATCATCGAGAAGTTGAAATCTTCAACTAACAATGCCGTGAACCTGATGACACAAAGCCAATCAAATGCCAACCAAGTACTTGATAAAGCGCAAGAAGCAGGCACAGCCCTAGAGTCGATTGCCTCTCAAGTTGAATCTATTGCCTCTCAAGCTGAAACCATTGCTGCGACATCAGAAGAGCAAGCTCAGGTTTCTCAAGAAATAGCAGCGAACGCGCATGCGATCAGCGATTTGAACCAGCAAAGCCGTGAAACCAGCGCTAAGACTTCTCACAGTGCTGATGAACTTCAAAAACAAGCTGAGTCGTTAAAGAACCAAGTTAACTTCTTTAGCTAAAAACCGAGTTCACTGTTTCTATCAGTGACTTGCTCATAACCAATAGAGCCAACCATACGTTGGCTCTATCTCTTCACTGACAGCCTCTGTATCTTCACTAATTGCCGTAAACCAGACAGCTGCGTTTATTCTAGCGCCCCACTATGCTTCCTGTTAAAATTTTGGACTTGAAATTTCTACCTCGAGTTCGCAATGACTTACCAATGCCCTTTGTGTCACCAACCTTTATCTCAAAACGATCGTACGTTTAAGTGTGAAAAGAACCATCAGTTCGACCTAGCGAAAGAAGGCTATGTTAATTTGATGCCAGCACACCACAAACGATCAAAAGATCCAGGTGACAACAAAGAGATGATGCAGGCTCGTCGCCGCTTCCTTGAAGGCAACCACTACGATCCAATGCGTCAAGCTGTTGTTGGTTTATGCGCTAGCTATCTGCCAGCAACCGCCCCTAGCCTATTAGATATCGGTTGTGGTGAAGGTTATTACACCAATGAAATTGCGGTAAACCTTCAAGAAAAGAATGGTGCGACTTTTGGCCTAGACATTTCTAAGATTGCTATCAAATACGCAGCTAAACGCTACCCTGCTGTCGACTTCTCAGTCGCTTCGAGCCATCGTCTGCCCTTTGCGGAAAACAGCTTAGACGGCATTCTACGCATTTATGCGCCTTGCAAGGCTGAAGAACTGCAGCGCACCATCAAAGACAATGGCGTGGTGATCACCGTGACCCCTGCTAGCCGACACCTGTATCAGCTGCGTGATGCAATTTATGATGGTGTTCGCTTGCACGACGAAGATCCAGAAATGATTGAAGGTTTTACTCTTGAGCATCAAGAGCAACTAAACTATATGATGGAACTATCGGGGTCAGACGCATTCGACCTGCTACAGATGACGCCATTTGCTTGGAAAGCGAGTGAAGAGTTTAAACAACAACTCATTGATGCTGAGCAATTCAACTGTGAAGCGGACTTTATGCTGCGAGTGTACCGCAAACAGGTTTAATTGATATTGATTATCGCTTGCATTGAAATGTCATCTTGCCTCCTTTAGTATGCGTGTTCTTCAAGGAGGCATTTCATGCAACGTATTATTCTTATCGGATTAGCGACCCTGCTTACAGCTTGTGCTAATCAACCTTCAAACAGCACTTCTCAACAAGTGGCTAACACGCAAACGGATACCGTTTCCACATTCTATGACTACCAGTTCGCTTCTCCACAAGGCGAAACACTTTCTCTCGATGCATTACCCGAGCAGCTGATTGACGCTGATGTGGTTCTTATTGGCGAATGGCACACGCATTCTGCTATTCACCGCTTCCAAACCGACTTCTTAAAAGCGCGCCGCAGCGCAACATCCAACATTGCGCTTTCAATGGAACAGTTCACTCGAGAGCACCAAGCCACGCTCGACCAATACTTAAACGGCGAAATTGGCGAACAGATTCTCATGTCTCAAGCGGCAGCTTGGCCAAATTACGAAAGTGATTACCGCGCGATAGTTGAGTTCGCAAAAGCCAACGACGTCGATGTTATTGCGGCAAATGCACCAAAGCCATTCGTGCAGTGTATTGGCCGTAAAGGATTGCCTTACCTAGACCAATTATCGACCGAGCAACGCCAATGGATTGCTGCCGAAGTGAATACTGGCGATAGCCCTTACAAAGAAAAGTTCATGGCTTCTATGCACCACGGTACGCCAGAGCAAACAGAAAAACAGTTTGCCGCTCAGGTAACCTGGGATGAAACCATGGCTGAGTCGATTATGGATTACCTAGCATCAAACCCTGATAAACAAGTAATTCATGTGGCTGGCAAGTTCCACACCGAGGGTGGTTTAGGGACGGCGGCATCAATTCTACATCGTAACCCTGATTTGAGAATTGCCATCATCAGTCCAGTTGAAGAAATCTCATCGGATAGCAGTGACTACCAACTAAAAGTGCTTTCTCCACCGGCTCGCTTTGTTAAGAAAGAGAACCGAATGACGGCATACAAGCACCTGTCAAAACGCAGCGCTAGCCTAGAGTGTGAGTAAGGTCTGTTGATCCACTCTTCTAAGCTAAAGAGTCGATGGGCTAATCCTAGATAATTAGCCCATCGTCAAAACTTGATCACGTTCCCATCATTCATCCTAACTCTATCTAAATCAAACATTCTTATCGGCACAAGACTTGCTTAGTAAATAGACGATTTAACCAAGCAGACGAAAATGTAATGTGCGAATAAAAAACATCACTATCGATGATTAATTGCACAAGTTTTTCACACCTCTGCCGATACTATATTTAAGGATAGGTAAGGAGAGCGATATGACGCCAGTAGGAACGAGTAATACTCAGCTGTATTCACCTTCGCAAATGAATGCACAAGCTAAAAGCACTGAAGCTGAAAAGCCTGCGCCGCTTAAGGTTGAGCAAAATACCGTGAAGCTTTCTGATGAAGGCAAAGCCCTATTATCTGCCCTTAAACAAATCGATAAAGAAGCTAAGAAAGTCGAAGCTGAAAACGCGACCGTTACCGATAAGGTTGAGTCATTTGCTCATGGCGCTCTAGGTATGGATCACCCAGATAAGATTGAAGAAGAAGACGATGGTTCTTATTCAGCAGGGCAATACTTATCCGCAGCGGCAACCGTTGGTGGCATTCTACTTGCCTTAATCTAACTTTCCCCTCTGTTACTGCACTTTCCTCTCTGCATTAAAGCGATTTGTCGTCACGACAACAGACCCGATTTGGTCTAAAAAACGAGTTCATTCCATAATTCCGCTCTCATTTTAATGGAATAATACTCGTGAAAAACACTTTTGAGCTTATTGATAAGCCTACTTTCTTTGGTGCGATTGCACTCCTACTCACGATAGTTTTCCCGCTCATTTTGTTCCCTGCACAGGGCGCAGACTGGATTGCGGTTGCGAAAACATTCATGACGGACCAACTTGGATTTTTATATCTTGCGCTAGGCCTCGCTGCCTGTGCATTTATGGTTTACGTTGTGTTCAGTGATATGGGACAAATTAAACTGGGTGAAGCTGATGAAGAACCTGAGTTCAAAACTGCATCATGGGCAGCAATGCTGTTCTGTGGTGGTATCGGCGCAAGTATCTTGTACTGGGGCTGTATTGAGTGGGCTTACTACTACCAATCACCGCCTTTCCAACTAGAACCCGGAAGTGAAGAAGCGGTTCGTTGGGCGGCAACTTATGGTTTGTTTCACTGGGGACCAATCGCTTGGTCTATCTACCTGATCCCAGCGATTCCTATCGCTTACTTCTTTTATGTGCGTAAACAGCCTGTTCTAAAGATCTCTAGTGCGTTAATGCCTGTTCTTGGTGAACACCGCAGTAAAGGCGTACCTGGAAAAATCGTCGATATCCTATTCATTTTCGGTCTACTGGGTGGCGCCGCGACAACACTAGGTTTAGCAGCACCTCTCATCACTGAAGGCCTGAACCACCTATTCGGCTTACCTAAAAATAACCTTACGCAAGCAATGGTACTTTTAGTTTGTACGGCAATTTTTGCTTACTCTTCTTATGCTGGCTTGGAAAAAGGCATCAAGATCCTGAGTAACATCAATTTCTGGGGTGCAATGGGTTTACTGACTTTCGTTCTGATCGCCGGTCCAACAATCTTCATGCTAGAAACAGGCTTAGACTCTATTGGTCGTCTACTGTCTAACTTCTTCGTGATGGCAACGTGGGCTGAACCATTTGGTGGTTACGGTACCTTTGAGAACACGCACTTCCCACAAGACTGGACCATTTTCTACTGGGCATGGTGGCTAGTATTTGCACCAAGTATGGGCCTGTTTGTTGCGCGTATCTCTCGCGGAAGAACCATCAAACAAATGGTGTCAGGTTCAATTTTCTTTGGCTCTCTAGGTTGTTTCTTGTTTTTCATGATCTTAGGTAACTATGGCCTATCACTGCAACTTTCTGGTGAACTGGATGTAGTAGCGATTTTGAATGCAGAAGGCGCTACCAAAGCTATCTTCTCGATGCTTGCGCAACTGCCAATGAGTACACTAGTTATCGCGGTATTTACGCTGCTGTGCATTATTTTCACTGCAACGACATTTGACTCAATCTCATACATCCTAGCGTCTGTTGTGCAAAACAACGTGACCGAAGAGCCAATGCGTTGGAACCGTATGTTCTGGGCATTCACACTGTCGTTCTTGCCAACGATTCTGATGTTCTTGGGTGGTCTAAGTACGCTACAAACGGCAGCAATAGTTGGTGGCTTACCGCTACTGGTGATCTCTGTGATGCTGATGATTTCAGCGGTTCGTGCAACTAGCCTCGACCTACGCCATCAAGACGCGTACATCGAGCCAACGATCAATATCGAAGAACTACCAGATATGGACCCTTGGTCTGCAGAAGGTATGGCACTGGCTCAATTTGAGAAAGAAAGAGATGCAGCACAAGAAGCTGCAGAACTTGAGCGTGTTGCTTACACAGAACTTGCCGCAGTGAAGAAAGAAATTCGCGCTTATGTGCTAGAACAAGGTGCACAAATGGAAACTCACGAGTTACCAGAGAACCTACAACAAGCACTTGAGCAGGCCGAGAGTAATCTTAGTGCCGCACAAGCGAAAAAAATCGAGTTATCTGAGCAAGCTCAGAATGCTCGTATCACGTTCAACCAGGTGGTTGCAGACTTACCGCTTGCTTGACATTAGCCATGACGCAGTCCATTGATTTGGACCCTCCTAAATACGACAAAGGCTCACAGAAATGTGAGCCTTTTTTTATGCTTTTCAAAAAATTGGAGTTATTGCTCAATTTCACATTGATGAAATAAATATGAAACGACTTTGACACAAATCGATGTTCTAATCATCCCGCTTATATAAAAAGGGATAACCAATGAAGCACATTATAAAACCAATCATTGCCGCAGTGGCAACCTCAACACTTTCATTCAACGTACTTTCAGCAGAAATCAAAAACGTCATTCTGATGATTGGCGATGGAATGGGACCTCAACAAGTTGGCCTGTTAGAAACCTACGCAAACCAAGCACCAAACTCGATCTATAAAGGGAACAAAACCGCCCTTTATCAACTTGCTCAAGAAGGGGTTATTGGTTCATCCCTGACTCACCCAGAAGATGCAATTGTGGTCGATTCTGCTTGTTCAGCCACCATGCTTGCAACCGGTATCTACAGTGGTTCAGAAGTGATTGGCATTGATTCTCAGGGCAATCATGTTGAGACGGTTCTTGAGAAAGCTAAAAAGGCAGGTAAAGCAACGGGACTCGTGTCCGATACACGCTTAACTCACGCCACGCCTGCTGCATTTGCTGCTCACCAACCTCACCGTTCGCTAGAAAACCAAATTGCTAACGACATGCTAGAAACTGGTGTTGATGTAATGCTTTCGGGAGGGCTACGTCATTGGATCCCTAAATCGACCAACGACAAAGGTGAAACCTATAAGCAACTTGAAAAACTGACTCAAGGTGATGTTTACCTAAAATCAAAACGTAAAGACGACCGTAACCTTCTTGCAGAGGCAGAGAAAGACGGCTACCAACTGGCATTTAACCGCAGCATGTTAGAAGATGCTAAAAGCGATAAGCTACTTGGCCTGTTCGCCTACTCAGGCATGGATGACGGCATCGCTTACAGCAACAAGGAAAAAAGTGACGAACGAACTCAGCCAAGCCTGAAAGAGATGACACAAAAAGCACTCAACATCTTATCCAAAGATGAAGACGGCTTTTTCCTAATGGTCGAGGGTGGCCAAATCGACTGGGCGGGACACAGTAACGATGCCGGCACTATGCTGCATGAACTGCTCAAGTTTGATGAAGCGATCCAAACTGTGTATGAATGGGCAAAAAATCGTGAAGACACGATCGTGATTGTGACCGCAGACCACGAAACAGGATCTTTTGGATTCAGCTACTCTTCTAACGACCTACCAAAACCACAAAAACGTTCTGGTGAAGCCTTCGCCGACCGCGACTATGCACCTAACTTCAACTTTGGCGCATTCGATATTCTTGATGGTTTATATAATCAAAAGCAAAGCTACTACGGCATGATCAGCGAATTTCAGAAGCTGGATAAAGCGCAGCAAACACCTGAAAAACTGGCTGAGATCGTCAACAAGAATAGTGAGTTCCCTATTACAGCTGAACAAGCGAAAAACGTATTAGCGAGTAAGCCGAACCCATACCGATTGGCTCAACACAAATACTTATCGGCAGAAGAAGTGCCTGCTATCAACGATTTCGATGCATTCTTCCCTTATAACGACCGCGGTAACTTGCTTGCTCGTGAACAGGCAACAAGTCAAAACATCGTTTGGGGTACAGGTACACATACTCACACACCAGTGAACGTGTTTGCTTGGGGCCCAGCAGAGAAAATACTGCCCGTTTCAAAAATCATGCACCACTCAGAGCTAGGTGAGTACATTAAACAACAAGTAAACTAGCCTGAATCTTTTTTACTCGTTTTACTTAGCGCCCTTCGGGGCGTTTTTTGTTTTAATTTTTTAAGCCTTTAAACCTTTAAACTAATTAAGTTTAAATTTAGGCGACGCCAAATAGTAAAACAGCCGCTCAAGAGCGGCTGTTTTTAGAATAACTAGCGATTCGGGTGATTCAGGGCGATCAACAATTAACTTTTAAAGTTGAGAATGCAGAGAGCCCCCTTTAAACTCAACTGACTCAGTAGGCGTTCAGTAACTATGTAATTTTGAGAAAAAAAGTGAGAATCAGACAAGAATATTCTCAATTTTCAATCTAATTCCCCCTCATCGACTCGTTCCGTAAAGAAAACAAATAATTGACTAGTTTTCACCAAATCAAGAATAAGCCTCTTTGAGTCTGCAATATAGGTTTAACGTACCTTAGCTGCCCCTCACTCACCGACTTAAAACAGGTGCTATTTTTTACCAAGCATTTTGAAGATATCGAGGGCTCTTGAACAGGTGTAATATAAATAGGGCTCTAGGACACAAAGCCTTTCGAGCATCACCTCTATTTTCACAGTAGCTTCTTCGCTTATTCGCATATAAGCTAAATCCGTACACCATTGCCCTATATATTCTGACCAACCATCCTTATCTTCAAACGCTGCTCCCGCCACAATCCCTATTGCCAAGTAGTTTTCAGGCTCAGAATTTACATCAATATAGTCCCGATATAGTCGGCTTAAAGCCAGCACCGATGCAGCCAGCCTTTTACTTCGGGTCATACAGGAAACCTGTGCTAATCCATTTAACACCTGATATACAGAATCCTTATCGCTAACCGCCGCCAATTTATGCTGTGCATTTTCGAGTAAGGACACTGCACGTTCCAAATACTCATCATCAATTTTCCAGAATGGTGCTGAGTTCATCAAAATTCTATATGAATCAACTGAAGGCTCACTTTTAATATGTTGACCAAGCAAGCCTAAAATTTCGTCAGGTAAAACCGCTGGCGTAGAGTTACCTTCAAGTGGTCCTGGTAAAAAACAGTACATGTTGATCCGAGAAGCAGCCTGTAACTCCTTCCGGAGATATTCAGTAACTTCCGACTTATCAACATCTTGACATACGTTATTTACCCGTCCGTAGAGTTCATTAATAAGTTGCTCTGTTGTTAAATAGGTCGGTAACCATCTAGGCTCTTCTACCAAATCGACAAAACTTTGGCAGAAAAAGTAAAGGCCTCTTTGTTGAACGGCCCATTGCTCGACCTTGTCAAAAGCAACGCCTTCTTCTAACGCTATTTGAACAATTAAAGCTGATTGAGCGAACGAAGCAAGGCGTCTGTAGAACGGCGGCTTCCCTTTAAATATCTGTAGTCGAGCTAGTTCTCCATCAACAAAAACCGCCATTGAGGAAAATAAACGTAGGTTTTCTAAAGTTTTTTCAGAAGATATGCATTCAAAGATCTTCTTAATAACTCCGCCTGATGACTCCGCGAATTTCAACACACCAACTTCAAGGCAGGATATTAAAAGTACAGGATGACTTGTTTCAATAGCCCTATTTGCTATTTCTTGATAGGCTTCCTCGTCGTTAATATTATTGGAAACGACTTCTGATATTGACTTGTGAGTGCAAATCAAAAAGTCTTTCTCACTGACTCCATTTTCTATTTTATTGTCGAAATACTGCTTCAGCTCACTATTACAATACTCATCGATGTTTTTACTCCCACAATATTTCCCCACTAGTCTTTCGTAATATCGAGTATCAATTGGAACTAAAGTAGTAATTTTATTTGATTGATTTTGAAGTTCATGCTTTAACAATTCCTCTGTGTGAACTGGTGAACAATCCAAATCAAGAAACAAGTCTGATACAGATTCATCGTTGAGAGTTGGCATCGAAAGAATTGTACTCCAACTCTTCCAAAACGTTTTTGAAAGACCTCTCTTCTTCACTTCTGTCTCGAAAATTCTTAACCGCCTATCCACATCACAACAAAGCGGCCAAAAACTATCGTTAGATATTTGAACATTGCCCTTGGTTAAAGAAAAGGTTGGACGCTCACTAGGTACGTTGCAAAGAGACCAAAAATTGCCATTAACATCCTCTAAACAAAACTCTTGCTCGATATTTTTAAAAGCACTGCGGATAGCTTTAAAGAGAGCACTTCTGGAGAAAGCAGCTCCATTTCTTCCGAAACTAACAGTGGCATCCACTTCAACACCGAGTTCTTCCAATAACTTGGAGTCAGATAAAAGCTCTTCCCTAACTAAGCTCGGAAATGAATTTATAAAGTGGGAGGCCGTATACGCACGTGCCGAGTCAGGTTTAGCCATTCAACTCATCCTCTAATATTGATTGGTGAGAGATGCTTTTCACTTGCTGCTTCATCGAGTCAATCACATTCTTAAAGCTCAATGGATCAGTATCCCTCAAAGGATCCAAAACAAACTCATCCAGCCATGCTTTGTAATCTTCTTTCCGTTCTTCAGATAAAGACTCCGGCGGAATAAGCAGGGAATTGACTTTTAAAACTGCACCTAGATAAGCCATCCCTCCATCGTCCCTTACTTGATGGGTCTGAGCCCATTCCCTCGTGCCTATAAGCCCATAAAGCCAGCTGGCTCTGGCGCGGGCCTGTTCGAGCGAAATATCAATCGACCACTGGTTCCCAATTGCCTTTGAAATCGTCCTCAAATTTTCGAGTAGCCACTCTGCATCTCTTGGAAGCTGAACCAATCCACTGATTCTTATCAAAAGCAGATTTTCTCTAATCAACTTCAACTGCTTTGTGGGCTTAAACTCACCATCTACGATAGCGGAACAATCAAGGTGATGTTCTAGTTCTTCAGAGGAAATACTAACAAATTCATATCCGAGATCCCGAAGCAATGTTCTAGAGTCTAATTTTTGTTCTTTGGAAATAAATTCTTTATGGTATAGGGTTTCTACAAAATCTAATGTTGTAAAAATTGGTACAGCACTCGAGTCAAATGCAATACGGTCATGTCGGTTCATAAATCGATCATCTATCAGAGCAGCATCACATACTTTAACCATTTCAAAAAGCTCTTCAGTTGGCGTCGCATGTTTATTCTTCGAATCAACCACTTCTTCTTTGTGTAGCGGCATTTCCGCAAGGAATACTTTCCCAGATGCAAGACCATTAAAAAATAGCTTCCTAATATTTTCTATTTTCGAATCAACTTGATTAATGGTTGAATCATAGTTCATCAGTAATCTATATTTGTCTCGCTCTCCTGTGTATACATAGACTTCGAACCCTGCTTCATTGAGCTTATCGAGCATACCAATTGTCATCAAATAGGTAATAGACAATGAATCAAGAAATAGTTTTGCTCCGTATTCTACCTCTAGTTCAGTAGGCCACTCTTTCTCATGTTGGCGTAAATAGCTTAAAGCTTTTCTACACTGGGCTTCAGTTATTACTGCAATACTTTTGAGCTTTTTGATCAATTGTGAACATGAGATCATACACTGATGATATAGAGAAAGATCAACTTCTACCTCTCTAAAAGAACCACCGACTTTATAAACAGGGCAAGAACACACAACCAAGGCTTGTGATTCATTTGTAGGGTTCGCATACACTTCCTCAAGCATACAAGCAAGCTCATCACCTACATCTAGAGCCAACTCTGGGTTGTTAATTTTCTTAGGGTGAAAAACAGAAATTCTTCCGTCAGAAACCAATCGCTCAAAATATTTTGCTTTTTCAATCTGACTCGGCTGATGAAAAGACACTTTCTGCTTTTCTTCAAACAGCCATCGCAAAAAGGAATGAGGGACAACTACTCTCTCAAAGCAATCAAATAGTTGGTCTAGTAAACCAATATTCTCCATAACCAAAGCACTGGATACATCGATAGCAATAGTCTCGCCTTCAATAACCTTCTCATGCCTTGCACCATGGAATATAGGGACTAAATTTTTCCGCCTTAGATCAATTGCTTTTTTGTTTTCTAGAGGCTGAACGAGGAAGAAATCAGACATTGTTCTGTTAAGAAGATCCGCCACTGTATAGATTGGAGCATCACCGTCAACATAAGCCCTATTAACCCTTTCATTCTTTTCCCTAGCCTCAGACATAATTCCTTTTAGGTCTTCTAATGAAGTTCTACGCAACGGACCATCTTCATCAGAAAGAGTAATTGCTTTGTTAAGCCATTCAGATGTTTCCTGACTATCTTCCCAACCCATCGTGGTCGCGGCAAAGTACGACGACGCTAACACTTGAGGATCTTCAGGAAATTTACCTGTACAGAACTCTAGAATTTGCTTTGCTCGACTAGGGGAAAACGCCTTAGCTAATTGAGCGGCCTGTATAAGCTCATCAGCCTTAAGGTTCTCCCGACTAATCCAGCTATCCTCCACAAAAACACTAAGAGACTCCCAGTCACCAGAGAATATAGACAAATTAACTTCAAGAGTTTTGATATCTAGTTGTTGTGATTTAGATAGCTTCAGCAATTCAATCTGTTCCCGAGAGCCAATTAAGTCACCCTTTCTAAATAAAGACCAAGCCCAATGAAGCCGCAATCTATCGCTTTTATTGACGAGGTCCATCCTATCAGACAAGAATTGATGTAGTTCAGGAAACTGACCTAGCGAAGATGCTGCATTACAAAACCTAATAGCATCAGACTCCTGGCCAGTACATTCAAAAAGCTCCCGAGAATATAAATAGTGTTTATCTCTGTACGTTCCTTTTTCTAGTAAACTTACTAAATGATATAAATCACTTGTGGCTTTGCTTTCTTGATATTGGCTGATAGCTAACGCTACTGGGTCTTCCCCCTTCGCTGTATCAATTATATTTTGTAGGTTTCTTACTTCAGTATCAGGCACACCAGAGCTCGCAATCTTCTGCAGAAGATCTTCCGCATCATCCACTAAACCTGATTTAGCAAGCGCTTCAATTTCAATCATATCAATAGTAATAGAACTAACGGCTCTTTCAATTTGAGCCCTGTGGTTAGCGATATACTCAACTACTGCTGTAAATGGCTTTTTCGTCTGAGCGACTATAAACCTAGAAAAGCCAATAATTGGATCATTTTCATGGCTTAAAGCCGTTTGTTTATCGACCTCATTTTCAATCGATTCAAAATCTATATCAATTCCAAAAACAAACGCCAACGGTAAATACTCAAGCGTGTTCTGAGTATAATTAACGAAGTAGCTCTGAAGTCGCACCATTGCTTGTTCATGCATTTCACTGCTTCTGAGCTCTAACCACAACACGTATTTATCAGACACATTAGCTATATCTAAAGCGCCAAGTTCCTTTGCCAATTTTGAGCAAATACTAAACAATTCTATCGAGCGATTCCTAAGCGCTATAGATTCAGAATCATCTGCTAGTGGAAACTTATCTGCAGCAAAAGGAACGGTATTCATTATACTCTCACGAAGCTCAACTGCTTTAATTGCGTTTCCCAAAAAAGTAATTGCCGAGACCTGAGCTAATGCTGGCGACTTTGAAATCGATTCCAATTCCAAAGCTTCAACAACATTTAGTGCTTTTTTCCATTGGTGCTCTGAAAGCAATGCTGAAACTAAAGCAATCTTCCCATCGCTGTCTAATTCATTAGCACTCAACCCTGAGCTATCAAACCACCCCAAAGCAATTTCACTTCCCTCTGCTATGCTTTTAATTATAAAAAACGCTGAATAGCTTGAAGCTCCTCCTACCTCAAGGAGGTTAGAAACTGCATTTGTGTTGTTTGATCTGGTCCCCCCTATAAATACCTGAGCTATTTGGGCCTCTTCAACTTGGCATAATCTTTTCGAAGCTGACAACCATTCTTTTGCCTGTTTTACTTTTTCTCCCACACTTACATACCTAGCAAGTAGTGCCAGTGCCCTAGCTTTCACTTTAGGGGTACCACCTGATAGCTCCCCATCAATAATGCTTTCAGCTAAATTAATTGCCTTTTCTTCTGTAGGGTATGAGTTAAAAAATCGTAACAAGGTAATTTCATCAATGAGTTTGTCAATTTTTTCATCTTGAAGGTGTTGCGCTGTGAACCCAGTACTCCGAAGCGTTTCAACAACCAACCCCGCTGTTTGTGCTGGATGCTCCTCAACGGTATCCAATAGTTTCTTTTCACTATCCTGACGAAGTGATTTGAATTGAAACCAAATCTCAATCAAGTAGATTAAAAGGCTTAAAGAAATCAATATCCACCCATATAGATCCTTTGGCGGGGAAATTGGCCCCCTAAACTCAGGAAGGACTTCCTGGCTAGTCAAGAACCAATTTGCGATGTCCAACCATAAAGGAGCATTGAGGATTCCTATGCCTGCCATTAATAGTGGTACGCTAAGTGCCTTCGCTAATGAAGGCTTAATTAGCGCAATCAAAAACTTTAAATTTTTCCTAAATACAGCCCAATCTATATTCATGACAGCTTAAACTCTCCTTGAAGGTGGAATACCCTTATCAAATGGCTTCAGTATCCGAGCTGTTTCGGTATTTGAAGGTCATTACTTCGGCCTTTGACTTCTTAAAGTGCTAAGCCCTTCCTGTGTGACAAAAATTAGGTTTACTGTCTATATCATGCAGTTTTTCGTATCCATACACAAATGAAAATCAATAACTTATGATTAGAACTAAGATATTGGAAAGGCTACATAAATAGGAAATATATGAGTATTGTAACCAACATATTTAGGGATTCTTCTGGGTTACGAAGTACCACTTACAAGGAGGCAGGCATAAGTATTTTGGAGAGTTCATGATCTCTTCGGGCTTTACCTTTACATAGTCTGTAAAATTGCAATACCGCCTCTCAGAGCAAAAATTTCACCCACCGATAGCAATAAAGCAGGAATTTACGATCTATTACTCGCTTACAGGAGAGTGACCGACTCGTTCCTATACTAAGCACAAAACAGGCAATTAATCACATATACATTCTATTGATTAGTGTTACATTAAAGTCAGAAAGACAATTTGAGTGGTTAAAGATGACTGAGTATAACAAACGCCTAATCTACGAGGCATTAACAAGGCACAACTATTTCCCTAACCAGAAATCTAACATCGGAGAACTCCCTCCTTGTTTATCAACAAGGCAGTTTACACCTGAGGTTGTTGAAGTTCTCGCAGCAATGCGAGAGTCTGACAGGCGACAGTCATTTGGTTACGACTTAGTGGTTTACAATGCTACTCGCTATAACAATGCGTTTCGTGAATTATCTTTAATTCACCCAAAAGCATACGCACTCCTATCAAAACATATGCGTAATCACTGGGACGACCTTAAGTATTTAGAGAACAACGACAACAGCATTATTAAGCCTGAATATCGCCAAGACGGTAGAATCATAGTGATGAACTATGAGGACCCAATTGAAAAAACTACTCGAACATTAACAGAGAGTTTTGGTAAGAGATTCCAAGTTCGTTCTGACGTTTCAAACTGTTTTAACAGTATTTATAGTCATGCAATAGCGTGGGGGTTAGTCGGATTTGAGCATGCTAAAGAAAATCGCCAAAGGAACCTGTGGTTTAATCAGCTAGATGAATATCAGCGAAAATGCAAGCGAAATGAAACTCAAGGTATTCCCATTGGACCGGCAACTTCCAGCATTTGTGTTGAGATTGTTCTAGGTAAAGTAGACGAAGAGCTTAGACAAGAGGGCTTTCACTTTCACCGTTACGTTGATGATTACAGCTGCTATTGTGAAACCAATGAAGATGCACATAGATTTGTACGCACCTTAAGTAAAGCTCTCTCCAAATATAAGTTGTCTTTAAACATTCAGAAGACGGAAATAGTAGAGCACCCTGTTCCGGATCAAGATGCATGGATTTTAAACTTACTAGGTAACCTGCCTAGTCGCTTGAACAAGGCGCATGACGATGAGCCAAAGCTAACCGATTCTGAAGCGATTACCTTCATCAACCATGCTCTAACAATAAACAAACAAACGCCAGATGGAAGTGTACTAAAGTACGGCATTCAACTAATCATTAACTTTTTAGACGAGGATGCATACGCCACTGTGTATCGTTCGGTTCTTAACCTATCATGGCACTATCCAATACTTATTCCTTATTTAGAGTTGCTACTTGAACATGCAACTATTAGTAATATCGAACTACAAGAGCACTTGAACAAACTTATTGTTGAAAACTGTCACTACAGACGTTCTGACGGCATTTGCTGGCCTTTACACATCATGAAAAAACGAGGCATAACAGTCGAGCAAGGTACAATTAGCGCAATTATCGAAAGCGAAGATTGCGTAGGCTTAACTATCTTGAGTTCTATGCTTCTAATCAAAAGACCTATCGTAGAGTTCGCTCAGAGACTTATTGACTCTAACGATGACTATACTAAAGACTCATACTGGCTTTTACTATACCAGCTCTATAGAGAAGGGGACATCGGCAACGCTTACCCCAACAGAATGTTTGATGTTCTACTGGAACATGGGGTCAACTTCTTACCTGAGGAAGGAGTTGAAACTGAAGCAGAACGAGAGTGTGGAAGCATTCAAGGTCGATTGATTTTTGGTTTAATCCCACAGCAAGTCGGAGAAGAAGAGCCAAACTTTTAATAGCTCGATTAACGGTACTCACAGTACTATTTTTCCAAACTAATTTTACCGACGGTCAATACAACAATAGACATAGGATCTACATTTTGTTGATTCTATGTCGCTCTATTTACCTTGATTTGATAGACATAAGATCGACAATATGTCGATTCTACGTCGCAATTCCTGACAGCAATGAAGCGAATAATGATAACAGGTTAGGAGGAGTCCCGATGAATCAAAGGTTAGCCACTGGGCTTAAATCCGCCGAAACATTGTTGTTAAAATGGGGAGCAACTAATGAGCAGGTGCAAGCTATCCTACCAAACGAAGATGATAGTCTTGAAGTTAGAGTCAGCCATCTTTTAAATATCCATGCTACTTTAAGGATAATATTTAGCAATCAAAACAATATATATGGCTTCATGAGTCATACAAACAATAACTCTTTCTTCTATGGCCGAAGTCCACTGAGTACCATCGCATCAGGTCGCTTATCTGATTTACAAGATGTCAGAGAAAGGATTGATAACTTAATATTGCGATATGACTAACAGTATTGAGCTATAACAACAGGTCTTCGACACTTACATTAGACAGATTCGCCAGTTCATAGCTTGGCTCATCCCATCGATTCCCTTTCCAAAGTACAGAAGACACACATTCCAAATTTAGCATCGATTTACCCAACTCTTCTACTATGCTTTCGTGCAATTCTCTAGACGTATCACAGTCAACATTGACACTTAAATATGTATGACGAGCCAACTCTGCAGCTTTCATTACATCCTCATAGCTCACCCCAGAGCTTCCACCTTGAGTTAAAATAACGCTAGTGAATGATGATTTAGATAATGCCTCCGCTAATTGACGGTTACTGCTAGCCCCTCCCCAATTCCATGTAATGGATCCCGACACAGAATCTGTTGATTCTAGTAATGCTAAAGAACCAAAGTGTTGTCCGTATTCATTCTGACGAGTCCCAAAAACCCGCACAATGATAGGGCGTTCATCAAGCATTATCAGTTGCTGCTGTATAACTCGAACTGTATGGCGCTCGCCACTCCCACCTTTTGTCCTCAATACGGCATAAACCTTTAAATGAGAAGTACATTGCCGCCAAAAAGCAGTATCGACTGGCTGAGATTTAGAGCAAAGTGCATGACCTAACCCCAAACCTAAGTTCCGCGGCCGAGATATCTTTCCCATATAATCTCCTGTTTAATTCAAATCTGAATAAAAACTGTCGCAACACTAAAGTGTTAGCTCACACTTTGCGTCATATGACAAAAAGCAATAACCTTAAGGATGGACATAGGAGAGCACCATGACAACCGATTACCCAAATTCACACCCTGAACTCATGCCTTTTAATTTGCCTAATGTACCATTCAAAGTTATTGATCCTAGTTCACTACCCGACACATACCGAAGGGCATTTGAAGAATTTTTAGCGGGATCATCAGCACCGCACCCAATCTATGCCTATCAGCATGATTATGAGCGCTTCATTTTATTGATTGAGCAGGGACATATTAAAATAAGAGAATGCTAAGTTGCATGACATGCAAAATCGGTCAAATCGTACCAACCTGATATGTTGCAATTCTTCCAGCCATCACGCTTACAACATGATATTTAATTACAACCTTCTATCTGGAGCACCAAACTCAAGACTTGATTGACGTCACAACTGAGTTTTCATCTAATAATTCTTGCTGTAGGTCAAACACCCTAAATCGGAGCCTGGCATTTTCAGCCTCTAATTGTTTTCGGGCCTCAATTGCATTGTTTCGTTGCACCCTGTATTTGTCCTTAAGCTCATTAGCTTTTTTTAATTCGTGTTTTAGCCTATCAAGTTCAGACAAAGGGACATCTAGCTCAATATCTAAGCCTGTTGTCATCGCCTTATCGCGGTTGAAATTGTATTCATCGATAACAGGTTGGGCATAGTCCACGAACTTTTTGAACTTATGGACATAGCTATTGCCAAATCGAGCTTCATTATTGATTCGGTTTAACGTGAGTCTGCCCTTAGCCTTAACATGGAGCGGCTTGCCATCTAATAAGCGCTGAAATGCATTGACCAGTACCCCCTCAGCCTTACAGGTTGCCTTATACTCTACTTTCATGACCATACTGCCTTAATATCATCATTGAAACTATCAAAAGGGATGCTGTGTTTGACCAATGTTGGCTCAATAGACACAATCTTCTTCTTTCTGGCATCCAGAATAAGTTCATTGGCATAATCACCCATGTCATTTATTGCCCTGAATGAAACAATTAAGTTATCCCGCTCCCTCGATAGCCTTTTAGCCGCTTTATCAGTGATTACCTTATGCTCACAGGGGGCTTCAACAATATCCATCAGGGAGCAAAGGCGTTCACAATTACGGTTAGTGCAATACCCCCCTGTAGGAAGCAATACAATGGATTTGTCCCCAGACCTTACCAAAGCGAGCAATTCACTTCGAGACATAACTATTTCTTCACCCCGTGCTAGCCGCTCTACTTTATTCTGGGCTATGCGTTCGCCTTCCGCACCACTTAAGGTATCGGATACATTGTAAATCTCATCCCAAGCGTCTACCGCTGAGTTTTCAATGGCTTCATCAAATTCACTCATTAACTGAGTATCCAACAGCAGTTGGTTGGTACGCGCCAGTTCGGAATAATTCGCATACCAGTTGGACATATTAATATTGCGGTGTTTAAGCTGGTATTTGACTGTCAGTGCGTTGCCCAGACGGTTCTTCACCATAAAGACCACAAAACTTCGCCGTAAATCATGTGGACTAAGCTTTGGCAAACCACCTCCGACTTTTAATCTTCCTACTCGTTCTGGATTTAAAAGGTCAAATTCGGCAACGTCTTCTGCGGTTGCAATAATGTTGAACTCTTCCATATTCAAGGCATCATCTGCCCCCTCAACCTTGTATTTTAGCGACGCCTTACTCATTATTACTTCACTTTCATAAGGAATATCAGGGGAAATAAAGGCACTCTCAAGGTCTTGTTGCTTGGCACTATATTGGTCTTTGGTTATTTGACCATTTTGATAACTGTCATCCAATAGTTCTAACCAATACTTTCTCGAGGCATTCGTGGAATCAAAAGCTAACTCCAGCGCTAGTTTTGCGATAGGAGCAGTATTCCACGTCGTATAAATCTTTTCGCCCTTATTTCCTTTTGTAGAAAACCCTGAAACTTTGGGCACAGCAGCAAGTGAATCGTCATAGCTTTCTTTATTCATTGAGAGCAGCTCTTCCTTTCGGGCTGCGGAGAATAAACCCAAACAGATAAAGCACATCCTGAGTAATGTACCTAACCAATTTCCTCTCCTGTAAAATGAGAAATTAGGAATGGCTTGTCGCTCAGGCCATTGCTTTGTTCTTCTGCTTACCCTGGTAACCATTGTTCTCTTTTGCTTCTCGGTTAGGGCTCTTACACCGAACGCTTTAAGCTCGACATTAAACATTTCATCCTGATATGTATAAAGCTTTTCCATAGCCTCTGAAATCTGATGGCGATATGGGTGATAGGCTTCCACAAACTCAACTACCGTTTTTAAAATCCTGACGTGAATAGTTTCAGGAAATGCGATTGCTTGACCGTCACCAACATCAGGTTGAACCCATTTGATATAATCTCGTCTATGGACATAACGCGTTACAAGGCCAGCTTTATGCATTCCATTAATAACAGAGGCAGTTCTTTGACACACAGTTTTAGTGCCAAACCCGTGTAATTTTAGGGCGCATTTCTTCCATTCTCGTTCGCTCGAAAGCAAGCTGAAATCACTCTTACCCCAACATGTTGCGAATTTTTTTAATACATTCCTAGTTTGTATCAACGAGCCAACAGATCTATGTGAACTAGATCTTGAGTTTTTCTTTTGCCATTGCATCACCGCATAAAGATAAAACTGAATATCTTGGCGGTATTTTTCATCAATATGCCCAAAAGAGACTATTTTCTTATTCTGGTTCAGGTCGTGAAAATCCCAGTCGATATCAAAAACACGGGATAACCCTTCGCCGTCAGAGTTAAACGTCACATACGGATTTTCTGCAACCTCTTGGTGAAACTTTATAAGCTTTTCATGCATGAAATTATCCCTTAAAAAATTGGCTTGCGCTGGCTCTGCCTTGGTAAAGCGGGTGGTAATCTCCGTTATCCACTTTTTGTTTTGCTGACACGTAGTTTTTAGGTGCTTTTTGTTTCAGCCTAATAAGGACTTTTTTCAACATGCCTTCCACTATAAAATACTCATCCTGAGGCGTGGAGTTTCTGGCCACCATTTCTTTAAGATCTTCCATTTGCTCTAAAAATGACAACATCAGCCAAATATCATTTTCTGACGCCACCAGTTTATGACTATCACAGTCAAAGCAACCAAGAAAATCAGTGCAGCGCCCAGTATCTTCCGAGAAATCAATACCTAACTTCTTCATACGCCTCGCCTCAGCAACCAACTTCTCCGCTGTTGCCCCCGCACATTTGATGCCACTGGGTGTTGTCATTAATGGCTTTTCTTTACTTTTCCGATGACGTAAATTCTTGTAATCGTAATCTGATAAAATATCGCTGTGCATTGCCTTTGCATTCTCAACGGCTTTGCCTATCTCTTCGCCTTTGGCAACAGAACTCAACGCGCTAAATGTGGCATTTAGGTTATTATCATGGTCTGCCTGAACACCACTAGAGTAATTTTTGGAGACAACATTCACGGTATTATTCAGCCCCTGTGACACAAGAAAAATATCTTCAGTCACTCGAATCAAAACATCGGATTTTGTCGCCCTGAATCGGCTTACAGTAACCTTTAACCCTGTTATTTTCTCAAGCTGAGTATTAATGTAGCTAATATTTGCGCTACGGGTATTGAAAGTACAAACCTCGCCGCTAGTATTAAAGAAAGGGCAAAGCGGTAGCTCATTTGAAAATGGCATACTCAGTGATTGGTATATCACCTTAGATGTTTTAAGCCATCGAGTAATCAGCTCTTTGGTTCGCTGGCTAAAACCACAGCCATTATCCAAATCTTTATAGCCTGCTCTGAACTTATCACCGTCAAAAACAAACCGCCCACTACCAATACTTTTAAATGAAATGTCCTCATGTCGTATATTAGCGAGCACCGATGTATTCATGCCTGTCAGCATTGAGAACACGAAAAACCAATTGCGTGATGCATGATTATAAAAAACCTGCCGATTAAGTTGCTCAAGTGAAAGCGTGCTGCCCTTTCTTCCTACAAACGCGAGTTTCATGCACTGCTTAAAACTGTATCTATTAAGGCCGATTTTGTTTGCTGTCCATCCATGCTTCTTTGCTTGCTCAGAAAACAGATCTTCATCAAAGAACGGATGGATATCTAGCAACTCATTTTTCTCAATCGCTTCCTGAAAGGCTAGTGCGCCTTTAACCAATACCTTTGATAATGGTTTCAGCTCTGTTTCCACATGAAACGCTTTATTCGCAGAAGCCGGAATCCTTACAACTTCTGGCAGAACCTTAAGGTCAAACTCTCTGTTCCACAGCCTTAATAAAAAAGATAAGCCAGATTTAATTTGTCCGGCTTTCCGTACCAGTTCACCTTTATCGCATAATTTATTGAAGTGCTTAATGCAATCCCCCATGACTGCATTACTAAAAAGGTCACCTTGATAATGAACGCCATCAAGATATTGGAAGTAACTAACGAGTCCTTGAAAATAGTATTGCTTTGATGGGTTTTCAGGTAAGGGGGTTAATCTTTGATGAATCTCCCTAACGATATCATCCCGATTCGCCAACACCACATTACCTGATTTAATCTGTTTCAATGTTGGGACGTTACGGTAGCGCAAACGGTAAGTGTAAGATTGAATTCCGTTGCCGCAAAATAAAACCATATCCTCCAAACGTAATGGAATAACAGGTGCGCTGCTCTTCTCTATCGTAATTCTAGTTCGCTTTCGTCCTGGAGTCATAATGAGCCCTCTAAATCATCAAAAGCACCAATATAAACAAGGACGTCTTCGTAGATTTCATCGGCAGAGGGCATGTCCTGAGCTATTTTCAGGTATTCCATGGTCGTCGCCCTATCTTCATGACCTAGCAAAGCGGATACCTTATCCAATGCATCATCGGGGGTGATTGACGGGTTGCCATACTCATCCTTTTTATTTAAAAGGTGGCGGAAGATATTCACGGCAAACGTTGAGCGTAAATTATGTATGGAGCCGACAATCGGTTTGTCGAGACCTTGGGTTAGGTTTGCAGTGTTACGAATTTCCACCCAGCGCCCAGTAAAGTCTTGTAGCCGGGTAAACATGGGTTTCCCGGACTGGGTAATAAACAGATATTCCAGTTCGGGGTTAATGGCATCGTCACCCTCAAAGAAATGCGTATTACCTGCCTCAGCCTGCTCTTTGCACCATGCTTTAAATTTCTCAAGGCGCTTTTGATACCTGTCAGACTGCGAGTAATCGTAAAGCATCTTCATTAATGTGGCAGGGATAATGGTAACGCGGCTTTTATTCTTCTCTGCGAAGCCCTCAGCAGTCTTTGTGAGTGATTGGTATTTATCACCGACACCCAAATCCATCACAGACTTTTTAAAGACCTCTTTGTCATCCTTAATCATTGTTTCCGGGTTAACTATCTGCGCCAAATGAAGACTAGCGGCTTCCTCTCGCCGCAATCCTGTATTGCGGCAAATCATGGGGTGCAGGCAAAACTCAATCGGCAGTGAGTGCAGTTTATTGTTGTCACCGTGACGAACCACCCTACGGGACTTCATTAATATGTTTTGCAGTATGATCCATTCACTATTGGTAAACGGTTTTAGGTCACGGCGGAGGTTGCTGAGGTTTGTGCCGCCACTGCGAGATGACTTAGAAAACTTAATCCGCATATCCGTCGTGTGTACCTGCTTACGTTGGTAAGCTTTCATACTGGATGCAGACGCCTCGAAATGTATATTAACTGTCTCAAACTGGAAGGGAGGGTTATTAAAGCGGATGCCTTGACGAAGACAGTGTTTATAGAAACCAACGACACTACTCATATATTGTTTAGCCGTTGTTTTAGCCAATACACCATCAATAGCGAGCCGCTTTATGCCATCCCGATATTGGTAGGTTAGCCGTTCCTGTTTATTGCGGGGAAAGGCATTCCATTCTGGACGGGGGTCATCATAGAGTGGATCAAAGTCCTCTTCATCGTATTCAGCATCCCACTCTGCCTGCTTGTCCAAAACAAAACTGAAGTAATGAGCAAGCCCCTGCGCATCTGTGCGAAGCTCAAGCACACCATCATCGATTGTTTTCGACAATAAGAACTCATTGACCATATCTAATGGTTGGTAGCTGATTAGGTTGTCTTTGTCGTTATACCCAGCAATATGGAGTAAGGGGAGTTTCTTGATGGGGATCTTATTGCCGTTGGCACGGTATGTAATCTGAGGTTCACCATTCTCATCAATGGACACCAATGGTTTCTTGTAGACGAAGTTAGGGATAGTCGAAATTTCTATCTCTTTTCGTATGACCTTTTTCTGATTTGTATCGTTATCTGACATATTAAACCTCATGCTGTACATACAGTCAGCATATACAGCATTCTCAACTTTTAAAGTTAATTATGAGGTTTTAGTCTATCAGGTAAGTTTTGAATGTGATCTTCCCAATCGACAACATCAATTTCATATACCACTTTGTTACGAACGCTTTCACCTGCTGCATGCATCTCTGTTTTTGATCCAGTAATCAATGGGTGCCATTCTGGGATCGGCTTAGATTCTGATAGAAGACGGTAAGCACAAGTGTCTGGTAACCAGTGAAATTCATCGATCTTGTCACGAGTCAGCTTCAGACACTCTTCACCTGAAGTGAAACGGTTCGGGTAATCTTTACACGAACATGTTTTGTCGTTTAACCAGCTACACGCCACATTAGTGTAGTAAACTTCATCGCTATCTTCATCCATTAGTTTATGTAGGCAACACTTACCACAACCGTCACACAGTGATTCCCACTCGTTCTCGGTCATTTGCTCTAGTGTCTTTTCTTGCCAAAATGGAATCGTCATAGGATTACTTCTTACTCTTTTACTGGGGTGCGTGTTATACCGCTAGCCCATAAAAAGTTCAAGGATAATAATTGTTCATTCTTTGATTCAATCAACAGCTGCCACTCTCCTCATTTTTTGCTACTATCGCGCACCCTGTTATTTAGTGAGTTTAATTTGATGGAATGTCGCCTAGGTTGTGGAGCTTGTTGTATCGCTCCAAGTATTACATCTGCTATTCCTGGAATGCCTAATGGCAAGCCTGCTGGCGTACGCTGCATTCAATTAAATGAGCAAGATCTATGCAAATTATTTGGTCAACCTTCACGCCCGAAGGTATGTCACCAATTCAAAGCCTGCCCTGTCATCTGTGGCAAAACAGATCAAGAAGCCCTTGATAACCTGATCGAGTTAGAAGCCATTACCTAAAAGATTATCTGACCTTTTCTTCCTCCTATATGCCCAAGATTTCACAAACTTGCGAAATCTAAACTATCTTGTTGATACTGGTACAGATTAATAAGGATCGTTATGAATAGGTATATTGCAGAAATGTTTGGTACGTTTTGGTTGGTGTTAGGCGGTTGTGGTAGTGCCGTCTTAGCCGCGGCTTTCCCTGATGTGGGAATTGGTCTACTCGGAGTTTCCCTCGCTTTTGGTTTAACCGTTCTCACCATGGCTTTTGCTATTGGCCATATATCCGGCTGTCATCTCAACCCTGCTGTTACTATTGGACTGTGGAGCGGTGGTCGCTTTGATGCCAAAGATGTCGCACCTTATATTATTGCCCAAGTGATTGGCGGTATTATCGCAGGTGGCGTGTTATTTGTGATTGCTTCAGGCCAAGCTGGCTTTGATGCAGCTGCCTCTGGCTTTGCTTCCAATGGTTATGGTGAACACTCACCGGGCGGTTACTCACTTACCGCTGCACTCGTTTGTGAAGTGGTCATGACCATGGTGTTCCTATTCGTGATCATGGGCGCGACAGATTCGAAAGCACCTGCTGGATTTGCTCCTATCGCAATTGGTCTCTGTTTAACCTTAATCCACCTTATCAGTATACCTGTAACGAACACCTCTGTTAACCCCGCTCGAAGTACCGGCGTGGCTGTATTTGTTGGTGATTGGGCTGTTTCTCAGTTATGGCTATTCTGGATTGCACCGATTATTGGTGCCGTGATTGGCGCAATGATATACAAAGCGGTGAAAGGTTCAGATTAAGCTCAGAGAAGTGTTTTGGAATAGAAACCTTTGAGAACCATAAAAGAAAAAGCCGCTTGGTGATGGTTCACCAAGCGGCTTTTTTAGATTTTATGACGACCGAGTAACGAGTGTGAAAGCGTGGTGCCATCCACTAGCTCGAGCTCACCACCAACAGGAACACCATGGGCGATACGGCTAGCGTTCACTTCATGGGCATTACATAGCTCAGCAATGTAATGTGCTGTAGCCTCCCCTTCTACTGTCGGGTTAGTCGCTAAAATAACTTCAGTGATATCACCACGACGTAAGCGGTAATCCAAGACATCGAGACCGATGTCACTTGGACCAATACCATCAAGTGGTGAAAGATGCCCCATAAGCACAAAGTAACGACCTGAATATTGGCCAGTTGCTTCAATGGCTGCGATGTCTGCAGGGCTCTCTACTACACAAATTTGACCGTTATCCTGACGTTTAGGATTGGTACAAATGTGGCAGGTCTCTTCTTCGGTAAAAGTACGGCACTCATTACAATGACCAATTTCTGTCATTGCTTGGCTAAGAGCTTCAGCCAACTGCAGGCCGCCTTTTCTATCGCGCTGTAACAAATGAAAGGCCATACGCTGCGCCGACTTGGGGCCAACCCCAGGTAGACAACGTAAGGCCTCCATCAAATGCTCCAGCATATGACTGGTACGCATATATAACCGTTCTGATTTTCAAGTAATGGCCAGTTCAACACAAGCTACTACGAGAATTAACCTCTAAGAATGAGTTACTTAGAAAGGCATCTTCATACCTGGTGGAAGTTGCATTCCGCCAGTTACGCCAGCCATTTTCTCTTTTTGAGTTTCTTCAACGCGACGAGCCGCATCGTTGAAAGCAGCAGCGATAAGATCTTCAAGCATCTCTTTATCGTCTTCCATTAGGCTTTCATCGATATCAACACGGCGAACGCTGTGGCTACCAGTGATCGTTACTTTTACAAGGCCAGCACCTGACTCACCTGTAACTTCCATATTTGCGATTTCTTCTTGAAGCTTTTGCATGCGCTCTTGCATTTGCTGGGCTTGCTTCATCATGTTGCCCATACCGCCTTTACCAAACATGTTAATACTCTCTGGTCTAATTGGTTTATTAAAATTAATTAAGCTATACGTGCTTAAGTGGGGGTTAAAACAGTGTGATTCAACCCCTCGGTGTTCAGTTCTCAGATTTGCTTATCTGGGATGATACGCCGGTCACTAAACGTGAAAAAGTTCTAGATAGGACGAACGCTGTCTCTGTCGAGTTCTGCAGCAAAACGTCTTTCAATAAACTGTACGTTGGCATCGTTTTCCAAAGCGGTAAACGCGTCTTTCAACTTACCTTGATACAATCTTTCTCGTAGTTCTAGTGGCGTTTCTCCACCATCGCCGATTTCAACACTCAAATGACACTCTTCTCCCAACACGGTATTGAGCGACTGTAATAGTTCGCTCTGTGCGCGATCCGTATTCAAGTGAGCTTGGCTCGCTCTTAACGTTAAAGTGATTGATGTGTCGTTTTTAGCAAACACTGAGTTCAATGCTAACTGTTCAACAAGCTTGGCTGTCTCTAGCTTTTGAATCGTGGCAGACCATTCATCTTGAGCAATCGACTCTTGAAGCAATTTATCGACCATTTCTGGTGTCTTAATATGCTCTAACGCACGCTTGATCTGAGTAGGTGTAAGCTCTTTGCTCACCTCTTTCACTACAGGTTTAGACGGTTTCCAGCGATAAGGTTCATTATCATTGGTTACCTTTTCAGTAGAAGAGGCTGATAAAGAAGCTGGCGACACCCGCTCAGAACCACCGTGTTGCTGAGCAACTCGGTCAAGAACTGAAGTTTTAGCTGGTGTCGCTTTAGCCTTTTTTGGCGTTGAGCCTTTGTTATCTGTTGCCGCGCTGCCTCTGCGTTGAGAGCGCAATTGGTGGCGTAAACCACTCACCGGTGAAGTTGCACGCGCGGGTTGCTCTTGTGAAACAGGAGGAGCAGAAGGCGCAGCGCTTGGCTGTTGAACCGGACTCTGGCTCTGATAATTCGTTTGTTGCTGCTGAGGCTGATCTGCACCGTAACTTGAACGCTCATCATAAGCAGGTGGTACATCATACTGGCTGTGCGGGTAATCCTGTTCTGGATAACCTTGGTTGCCTGAGTGATCAACGTAACCTTGCGAATCTGAATATTGTGCCGGGTTCTGTTGTTGCTGTTGCACAGGCTGCTGAACAGAAGCTTGTTGCTGTACTTGAGGCTGTGAACCCACAGGAGCCTGAACTGGCTGTCTCGGCTCTGGCACCGGTTGACTCATTGGCTGAGCAACACTCTGAACCTGGTTCTGAACCGGATTCTGAGTTGCAGGAGCTGGCGCTGGGCTTGTCGACTGAGTCGAGATTGCCGTAGCAACAGTTTGCTCAGCAGGCCTAAATGCCAACATACGCAGAACCACCATCTCAATACCAACACGAGCGGTTGGCGATAATGGCAAGTCTTGACGACCTTTTAACACTATCTGGTAGTAGAGTTGGATGTCTTGAGGGCTTAACGTTTTGCTCAGCAGTTCCAGCCTTTCAGCATCAGGCTGGGCCTTGTCTAAAGTAGACGGCAGAGCTTGATACATCGCCAAACGGTGTAATTGAGTCGCAAGTTGACTCAGCAATCCATCCCACTCAACGCCATTTTCAGCAAGAGCTTGAATACAAGCCATCGCCTGCTGAGGCTGTTTACTGCTAGTCGCTTCAAGTAGGTGAATCGCTTGGTCTGTATCCAGCGTTCCAAGCATATGAGCAACAGTGTCTGTTACGACATTACCGTTACCTAATGCGATAGCTTGGTCACTCAGGCTTAGCGCATCACGCATACTGCCATCAGCAGCATGAGCAATCATCCCAAGCGCACGAGGTTCAGATGTCACATTTTCTTGTTCAAGAATATGATCGAGCTGCTCGTGGATATTATCGACACTGATCGGCTTAAGATGGAACTGCAAACAACGTGAAAGAATCGTAACCGGAAGCTTTTGTGGATCGGTCGTTGCGAGCAAGAACTTCACATACTCAGGCGGCTCTTCTAAGGTCTTTAGAAGCGCGTTAAAACTGTGCCTAGACAGCATGTGTACTTCATCGATTAGGTAAACCTTGAAGCGACCACGTGCAGGCTTGTACTGAACATTGTCCAGAAGCTCGCGGGTATCTTCTACCTTTGTACGTGAGGCAGCATCGATCTCGAGCAGGTCAACAAAACGACCTTCATCGATCTCTTTACAGGTTGCACACTCACTACAAGGGGTTGAAGTAATGCCTGTTTCACAGTTGAGTCCCTTCGCAAACAAACGGCCGATGGTCGTTTTACCGACACCTCGTGTACCGCTGAATAGGTAAGCGTGATGCAACCTATTTTGGCTAAGGGCATTCTCTAATGCTGTTAAAACATGGGCTTGACCAACCACTTCTTTGAATTTGGTTGGTCGCCATTTTCGCGCTAACGCAAGATAGCTCATGAATAATTCCGAAAAGGATTAGTGACCGTCGAATTCGCAGATGCTAAACACTTCTAGACCTAAGCCTTGTAAGCGCTTATCACCACCGATTTCTGGAAGGTTAATAACAAATGCAGCGTGTTCAACCACACCACCAAGCTGACGAATCAGCTTCGTTGTCGCTTCAATCGTACCGCCTGTTGCTAACAAGTCATCAACCATCAGCACTTTATCGCCTTCAACGATAGCATCGGTATGAATTTCTAGCGTATCAGTGCCGTACTCAAGCTCATAAGATTGTGCCACAGTTTGACGAGGCAACTTGCCCGGTTTACGAACAGGAATGAAGCCAACACCTAGCTCTAGTGCCAAAGGCGCACCAAATAAGAAACCACGAGCTTCAGTACCAACGATCTTAGTAAAGCCCATGCCCTTGTATGTGTCCACCAACAGATCGATTGTCGCTTTGTAAGCGGCAGGATCTTCCATCAAGCTTGTTACGTCACGGAACAAAATACCCGCTTTAGGGTAATCAGGAATGCTTTTGATGCTTGCTTTGATCAGAGAGATTTTTTCTGTGTTCATAATCTTATGCACTTCATTAGGCCGCTTTCCAAACTCTCGTTAACGAATCAAACATCAACGCTCGGAATTAAGGAAAGCTACGATTGGTATTCATTGCAACGAGAGTCATAACTCAAATTGCTGAAATAATAAACGCCCGCTATACAAGCAGGCACACTGGCTTAATGGTAGTGATTTTCTTTGCTGTCAGCAACCAACTCATGGGTTGGAAGTCGCATAAACCATGTGAGAAGAATAACAAGTACACAAATTAGGAAAGCCTTGACCCAAATGATCGGGGCAAAGTAGATCGATAACGCAAAACTTAACAAGATAAAGAACACGCCACGCGTTTTTACTTGCTTGGTAACGGCACCATGTTGATACCAATTGTTCAACAAGGGACCCAGCGTTTTATGCTCATGCATCCATTTGTGAACTTTGGGGTTGCTTCGCATGAAACATGCACTGGCAAGAAGGAGGAAAGGCGTGGTTGGCAGTACGGGTAAAGCTATCCCTAAAACTGCGAGAAATATGCAAAGGCCACCAGCAATATTGAGACTTAAAACTCGAACGCTAATTGTGGCCTCCTTGAGTTAGCTATCACCAATCGGCGACGATAACTTAACTAGAATGTTGCGTAACCATTGAATACACGGATCAACGTAAGTGTTGCTGGTAATAATGGAATCACTAAAAATGCGGCTAAAAATCCTAAAAAGTAGAATACATTAAACGGGTCTTGAAAGTCTTTGTTATCTGCCATGATTGCTTCTTGTTTTTGTTAGTAAAGGTAAGTATCTGGCGAACCAAACCCGCTTTGCTAAATCGACATTTAACAAAAAAGGCATAGCCACACCATTTGCGCAACTATACCTTAATCAATTATTCACAAAAACCGAGGAAATATAGGGTTAATCGGTGGACCCTTGGTGTATGTCTAAACTAAAACTGGCCGATCCAAGCAGGCTCAATGATAACTGGCAGCCTTGTTCAATCGGAAGATCCCGTGTAATGAAGTTCTTCTTACAGTTCTCACCCAAGCGCTCGCCCGCCGCAATATGTTGATTCAATTCGCCATTCGACCATTGTCCATCTAAACCCGCAGGTAAAATAGAGATAGTTCCCACAGCAAGGTCAGCAACACCAAACAAAGCATTAACCGGGGTTGAACATTTAGAGCAACGAATCCCCTTCTCCAAAATTTCCGCAATATCTTTGAGATCAACGTTAAAATCTTTTCTATTTCTGATGTAATCGTGGAATAACGCTCTCACCAACAATGTGGCCGCTGAGCCACCGTTATCAGAAGATGACGAATCGACAAGGTAGAAAGCAAACTGCCCGTTCATCATCCACGCATAATCAAACACAAGCGGCATCATTTCAGTTGATTGCAGTAAGCGATAACTGCAACGCCATGAGCCTTGTCGTGTGTCTTTCTCTGGAAGTAGCGCGTGCAATAAGTCTCTTGCCGCACTAGGGTTATCTTGCAAGTGATTTAGGTGCCAATGCAGCTCTTGGTCTTCAGGGATCTCTCCGCCGTCATCAACGCAAAACCATTGGCTTGAAAAATCTCGTTGGTCTGAAATGTTATCGAACGAATCTGTTAATGTATTCGCAATCGCACTGCCTAAATGACCGTGATCCTCCAGAGGTTTGACTAAAAAGTCTTTGATACCAAATCGTAATGCTTTCGCCACATCAGACATATCATCGGTGCCAGACACAACGATCATAGGCAGTGACGGATACTCTAAACTGAGCTCTTCTACAAGCTCAATGCCATCCAGAATAGGCATTGATAAGTCACACACAATTAAATCTGGCGCCGAGTCTCTAAGCTTTTGCAGAGCGTCCAGCCCATTTTCAGCCTCAACCACTTTATAACCAATCTTGTCTAAATACGCGCTGGTTATCCGGCGAAAAATAGGATCATCATCAACCAACATAACGCATTTTTGATTGAGAACTTCCTGAGCCGAGGTCATAACTGGCTGACTGTGAGTTTTGTACATAATCTCTAACCTCACAAAACTAAGTCGAATTATTATTGTTATCTGTTCCAAGAACTAATATAAAACTTAGTAACAAATTGCTAAATACACAAATACGTACTCTTTACTGGAAATTCGTGACAAGGGTTGGAATACTGGTAAATAGTGCAACGAATTGACGTAACGCAAACATTGATCTCACTATTACGTATAAATTAGATGAGATTGTAAACAAATGTGTCTGGATTTATGAAATTAGATGATTTAAACCTCTTTCGACTTGTCGTTGAAAATGGGAGCTACACCGCAACATCACGCAAAACTATGATTCCGGTTGCGACCATTACACGACGCATCCAAGCCTTAGAAGATTCACTAAACCTAAGACTTCTCAATAGACACGCGCGTAAACTCTCTTTAACAGAGGCAGGCGAACGTTTCTTCAACGAATGCTCTCCGTTACTGCAACGTCTATCTTCTACTGCAGAAGAACTGACTGACGTTTGTAAAGGAGCTTCCGGTAAGATTCGCATTACGGCACCCTCCAACCTGACCAAGCGCATGATGATGCCGATGTTCAGTGAATTCATGACTCAATATCCTGATATTAATATTGAGCTGATGATGAACAACCAAGCCGATCAGCTTGATCCAACCGAGTGGGACGTGATTTTCAGAGTAGGTCCACAACGTGATTCAAGTCTAATCGCTCGAAAAATCAGTGAAGTGAAAGATATTCTTATCGCAAGTCCTGACTACCTAGCGAAGAACCCGGCACCAAGTCATGCAGAAGAGCTCGCGAATCATTCGCTACTTAAAGGCTATCCGCTGATTAAGTGGCAGCTGAGTAATTCGAATGAAGAGACGGTGGTGAATAGCGAGAAAGGCCGTTTCAACGCGAATGCGCTCAATGTCGTGAGACAAGCATGTTCAGAAGGCCTCGGTATCACCCTAATGCCCGACGTTATGATCCGCGAATACATTGAAGATGGCAGCTTAGTGCAAGTCTTAGAGGACTGGAGCGCTAACCCTCGTGATATCTACATGCTTTACAACCACAAAGACCACCTGCCAGAGAAGGTTAGATTGTTTATCGATTTTGTGATCGCATACCACATTCACTAAGATTCAATCCCCTTCCCCGCAAACAAAAAAACCAGAGTCGATGCTCTGGTTTTTTATTACTCATGTTTATGAGTACGCTAAGCGCCTTCGTTATGTAACTCTAGGTTCGCGAGATCTTGTTGGATCTCACGCTCAACCTTTGAATCGTCATTACGTAAAGAATCTAGGAAATCTAGGTACGCTTGGTCGATATCGCCCGTTACATACTCACCGTTGAATACGGATGTATCAAAACGAGAGATGTCTTGATTACCCATACCTACTGCAGAGATTAAGTCTGGTAAGGTTTGGAAAATCAAAGCATCTGCACCAATCTGCTTACAAATCGTTTCGTTATCACGACCATGAGCAATTAACTCAGTCGCGCTCGGCATATCAATGCCGTAAACGTTCGGGAAGCGAACCTCCGGAGCGGCAGAAACCATGAAGACTTTGTTTGCACCAGAATCACGAGCCATCTCAATGATCTGCTCTGATGTTGTACCACGAACAATCGAGTCATCAACCAGTAGAACGTTCTTACCTTTAAACTCAGAACGAATCGCGTTGAGTTTACGGCGAACCGACTTCTTACGTTGTTGCTGACCAGGCATGATAAACGTGCGGCCAACGTAACGGTTTTTCACGAAACCTTGACGATATGGCTTATCAATCGCTTGAGCAATTCGTAGAGCAATATCATTTGATGTTTCAGGAATTGGAATAACCACGTCAATGTCTAGGTCTGCGTACTCTTCTTTAATACGCTTACCTAACATCTCACCCATCTCAACGCGTGCGCTGTAAACCGAAATTTTATCGATGAATGAATCAGGACGAGCAAAATAAACAAACTCAAAAATACATGGGTTTAGTTGTGGGTTGTCTGCGCATTGTTTAGTGAAAAGCTCACCATCGAATGTTGCATAGATAGCTTCACCAGGCGCAACATCGCGCATAAAATCAAAACCAACAGCGTCTAACGCTACTGACTCAGACGCAACCATGTACTCTGTTTTACCGTTAATTTCACGCTTACCAAGACACAGTGGACGAATACCATGTGGGTCACGGAATGCGATCATGCCGTGGCCGATGATCATCGCTGTTACTGCGTAAGCACCACGAATAGTGCGGTGCACGTTTGCAACTGCGCGGAAAACGTCATCTGAAGTCACGTTACCTTTTACGGTATCGATTTCATGAGCCAATACGTTTAGTAGAACTTCAGAGTCAGAGGTTGTGTTGACATGACGGCGGTCTTTTTCGAACAACTTCTCACGAACTTCACTTGCATTCGTTAGGTTACCGTTGTGTGCCAGCGTGATGCCAAATGGAGAGTTTACGTAGAAAGGTTGAGCTTCAGAAGCACTCGAACTTCCCGCTGTAGGATAACGAACATGACCAATACCCACGTTGCCTTGGAGGCGTTGCATGTGTTTTGCTTCAAAAACATCTTTAACTAAACCGTTCGCCTTACGCAGACGGAAACGATTGCTTTCTATGGTACAAATACCAGCGGCATCTTGGCCACGATGCTGCAATACCGTTAAAGCGTCATAAATAGACTGGTTTACAGGTGTTGAACCCACGATTCCAACAATACCACACATGTCCTAATCCTCGATTTTCGACATTAACTGGCGCTAGAGCGCGCCAGATAAGAAACTAGATGTTGCTTGTAAATGCTCGAAGAACGGCGCAATGATTCGGCTAAACTCCGGAACCAATTGCGAATTCTTCCACCACTCAGAACTTGGGAATGCAGTAAACGCATCCATGAAAAACAACACTGCAGAAACAATCAAAACACCACGTAAGCCACCAAAGACGACACCGAGGATTCTGTCTGTACCCGACAGGCCTGTTTTCTGAACTAGCTGCCCGATGACATAGTTAACTAAGGCACCAACAACTAACGTTGCAACAAACAATGCTGCTATCGCAGTTCCGTTTCGAAACATCTCATCTTCAATATTGGTGAAGTACATTGCTAATTTAGCGTAGTACTGGCTAGCAATAAAAAATGCTCCAAACCAAATAACAAGTGACAACGCTTCTTTAGCGAAACCGCGAACTAAACTGATCACGGCAGAGAAGCCGATCACGCCTAAAATGACAAAATCTAACCAATTCATGAATTCTTCATCTTAAGTTGGCGCGCATTTTAACAGAAAAAATGCTGACGCAAACGTTTTCTTATGGATTTAACGGTTTAAATTTGAGCAATTGGCCTTTTGAACCCGTAATTTTTTCTAATTCCTTAATTTGTCGCTCAAGTTTGGATTTAGAAACATCCGGGCCAATAATTACTCGCGTAAATGTTTTTTCTTGCTTGGTATGAGCCTGATAACCACGCTTCTGTAAATCCTTAACAACGTTTTTTGCGTTGTCAGCATTCTTCAAAGCCATCAATTGAATAATCCAAGCACTGTCTTGGTATTCATTTTTTTCAGGTACCGGCTTAACCACCACCGCCACTTTATCCGCTTCTTTGTTACTGGAAGCCGACGCAGTTTGCGTATTTGAATTATCAGTACGACCACTTTCAACCACTTGCTCAACCGGAGAGTCCGGCAGTGCAATCTGATCTTCAACAGGATCGAGCACTTCAAACACTTCAACATTACTATCAAGCTCAGGCTTAATCGGAATGCTTGCAAACTCTTCTTTATAGTGGAGCTTCTTACCATCCAGCACATCGGGCAATACAATCACGCCAATGGCCACTAAAATGATGGTGCCGACTAATCGGCTTTGGAATTTACTTGCCATTTAGTTTCCTTTTTTCTGCCAATGCTCCAACACTTCACCGACGGTATGGAAAGAACCGACAACCAACACAACATCGTCATCTATAACAGAAGCTAAAGCCGCTTCAAACGCTACAACAGGGTTTGAATACTGCTCTACACCTTCAGGTAAGCTTTGACACAATTCAGCGGCTGTTGCGGCTCGTGGGCCTTTCAGCGAAGCTGGGTACCAATGTGTTGTTATTGGAGCTAATACTTCCAATGTCGCGGGGATATCTTTGTCATGAAGCATGGCGACTACAACGTGTAAATTTTTGCCTGCATACTTCTTCGCGACTTGCTGCGCAAAGTACTCAGCAGAATGCGGGTTGTGTGCTACATCAAGCACAACCACCGGTTGTTCGCTAATTTGCTGCATACGCCCAGGAAGCTGCGCATTCTTCATACCGTTAACAACGTTCACATCACTAATGCTTAGTTCTGAAGTACCTAATGCCATCAGTGCGGTGGCTGCGTTCGGCAGCGGTAAGCTTGGGATAGGTAGCGATTCTAACTGGAATGCGCCACTGCGCCAGTTCCAAGTATCACCATCTACATCATAGGTGTATTGAATCCCTACTTGGTAGAACTCAGCGTTAATATCATCAGCGTGTGCCGCAACCGTAGCCGGTGGCTTGGGTTGACCGCAAATCGCTGGTTTACCACTACGATAAATACCCGCTTTCTCAAAACCGATCACATTAATGTCATCACCTAGCCAGTCAACATGGTCGACAGCCAAACTAGTAATCACAGAAACGTCATGCTCAACGATATTGGTCGCGTCTAAACGTCCGCCTAGACCAACTTCTAACAATACAACATCAACCGCTTCGGTTTGAAAAGCACGTAACGCAGCTAAAGTGCCATATTCAAAAAAGCTAAGGCTGATTTCACCACGTTCTTTCTCAATGAAATCGAAAGACTGAACCATCTTTTGATCAGAAAGATCTTTGCCATTGATACGAACACGTTCGTTATAGCGAATTAAGTGAGGGGAGCTGTAGACACCAACAGAGTAACCAGCATCCAATAGAATAGCTTCCATGAGTGCACATGTTGAGCCCTTGCCGTTGGTTCCAGCAACAGTAATAACATGTTGAGCAGGTTTGGTGAGGTTTGCCTTAGAGGCGACAGCTTGAACTCGGTCTAAGCCAAGATCAATAGCGCTTGTGTGGATGTTTGATAAATAATCAAGCCACATCTCCAAAGAGGATGTGGCTTGAGGAATAGGTTGTTGACTCATCTAACTCATAACCATAATTAAGTAGGTTTGTTAGAAGGTACTTTACCCTTTTTCTGGCGCTTCTGGTACTTCATAAGCAGCTTCATTCGGTGAATCGTTCACAGAAACTACTAATGGTGAAGGCTGATTGGTCATTTTAGCAACAAGGCTTGCAACGCGCTGACGCATCTCACGACGGTCAACGATCATGTCGATAGCACCGTGGTCTAGTAGGAACTCACTGCGTTGGAAACCTTCAGGAAGGTCTTCACGTACAGTTTGCTCGATTACACGACGTCCAGCAAAACCGATAAGCGCTTTTGGTTCACCGATATTGATATCGCCAAGCATTGCTAAACTTGCAGAAACGCCACCCATTGTTGGATCAGTCATTACTGAAACAAACGGTAGGCCTTTCGCAGATAGACGCTCTAGAGCAGCACTGGTTTTTGCCATTTGCATAAGAGACATCAATGCCTCTTGCATACGAGCACCACCACTTGCAGAGAAACAAACTAAACCACAGTTGTTCTCAATAGCTGCATCTACCGCTTTCACAAAACGAGCACCAACAACAGAACCCATTGAGCCGCCCATAAATGAGAACTCAAACGCACACGCAACGATAGGTAAACCAAGCAGTTCGCCTTTCATTGCAACTAATGCGTCTGTTTCACCACTGTTCTTTTGAGCAACAGAGATACGTTCTTTGTAACGCTTAGAGTCTTTAAACTTCAGCTTGTCTTGTGGCTCAAGATCAGTACCTAGTTCAACACGCTCACCTTTGTCTAGGAATGTATCCAGACGGCGACGTGCTTTCATACGCATGTGATGGTCACATTTTGGACATACTTCTAGGTTACGCTCTAGTTCAGCATGGTAAAGAACCTGCTCACAAGAAGTACATTTAGTCCAAACACCCTCAGGGATTGACGCTTTACGAGATGTTACGATGTTGCTTTTTTCTAAAATCTTTTCAAGCCAACTCATGGAAGACCTTTTTGTTTCGATTCCTCCGCTTGATTGCGAAAGAAATAAATTTGGGAATTATGCCGGGAATTAAAGCACATAAAACAGCGACTGTAGATAAAAAACTGGTTGTACCTATTTTCCGTGACTATTTTACGCACGAAACCGTAATATTTTTTGAACCTAAGTCTCACATTTAGTTCAAATTATCCGGCAAAAATAGAGGGCCAATAGGCTCTCTTGGTAGTCCAAAATGTTCAGGATAATCAACATCTACTAAGTATAAGCCTTCCGCTTTCGCTGTCGCGCCGGCCACTTTTCGATCTTTAGCCTCTAAAAGCCACTGAATCCACTCTGGTTTTTGATCACCTTTACCTACCGCAATTAGGCTACCAGTAATATTCCTCACCATATGGTGAACAAACGCATTCGCTTTAATATCGATCACTATGTAATGCCCATGACGAGTCACGTTTAAGTGAATCATGTTTCTCCATGGGCTACGAGATTGACAATGTGTTGCCCTAAACGAAGTAAAGTCGTTCTCACCAAGTAAGTACTGACCCGCTTCATGCATCTTTTTCTCATCAAGGTGACCATGATAATGGCTCACACCTGAATTCAAAATGCCAGGACGTAGAGCATGGTTAAAGATAATGTAGCGATAACGGCGTGCTGTTGCAGAAAAACGAGCATGGAAATCCTCATTCACTTCTGTTGCCCAACGAACGGCAATATCTTTTGGCATGTTGGCATTTGCGCCCATTGTCCATGCAACCATTTTACGATCGACATTAGTTTCAAAGTGAACGACTTGTCCCGTACCGTGAACACCGGCATCTGTGCGACCAGCACACATAACTTCTACAGGGTGATTCGCGACAACTGAAAGAGCCTTTTCCAATTCTTCTTGGACACTTTTCACGTCTCGTTGGCGCTGCCAACCAAAGTAGTGGGTACCGTTATATTCAATACCTAAAGCAATTTTCATGTTCTTGTTCTCTTTGAAAATGGGCGAGAAGTATATACGGAAATGAGTGCTAGCCCAAATAGGATGGGGCTAAAACTTCAATAAGCAATCACTACCGCCTAGACGGTGGTTTTAGCAAGCTAAATAAAATAGACGCTAACTGTATCGCCCTAAAATAAAGGGTAGCCAACGCTACCCTTTATAATTTTTTGAATTTATCGACCGTTTAACGTATCGATAAGATTCTTTGCCTCTCGACGAATATCATCACTGCCGTCAACGATAGCCTCTTCTAGAAGCTTAATTGCACCTTGTGAGTCACTCATCTCGATATAGATTTTAGCCAAATCGAGCTTACCAGCGGCTTCTGCGTTGGTGTCGACATCGTAATTACCAATGTCACCGATAACGTCTGGGAATTCATTTAGGCCAACATCTAGCTTCAACTCTTCGTCATCTGGATTAATCGCGTCTTCGCCTTCTTGCTCAACTTGAGCCATCAGCTCATCAATCGTCATGTATTGCTTATCACGACCTTTGTCTGACTCGGTTAGGTTGTCTTGTTGAGCCCAATTCTCTTGTTTGATTTTTGGTTCAGCTTGTTGATCTGCCGACGCCCAAATCTCCTGTTGATCATCAGGCACATCATTATGCATGCTCGATTGCTGCTCAGGAGCTAGGTTGAAGCCTTTCCAGTCTTCGCCGCCAACTTCAAGCATGGCGTCAATATCGAGCCCTGCACTATCAATCGATGTAGCATCCAGTGGCTTGTCGAACATGCTGTCGACAGAGTCTTGAACATCTTCAGAAAGTAATTCAGCTAATGCTGTCTCATCAAAATCCTCAAAACCTTCTAACAGATCGTCTTGAACTGTTGTAGGCACTGAGCTTAACTCAGAAGGTACTGGGCTTAATTCTGACGGAGAATCGAGTGATTCATCAGGTTGTGTGAAACTAGCCAAATCAGACTCTTCTGCACCTGGGAAGCCTTCTGCGTCTGAGAAATCTTCTGTATCCGAGAAGTCATCACCATGACTAAAACTCTGCGGGTTTGAAAATAAATCATGCAGCGCATCTTGTTCTTCACCCTGTGGGCTGAAAGAAGTCAGTGGCGTTGGTTTCTCAGCAAACGCATCGGAGATAGCTTCGTCTTCACCGTATTCCGGCAAATCAAACTCATCGAGCTCTACGCCTTGCTCTTCCGCTACAGGCTCAGCACTGCTTTGTTCGATGTCATCTAAGACTGAATCCGCTTTTGCGCTCTCTTCATCGTATTCAGGCAGGTCAAGGTCATCGAACTCAAACTTTTCGGACTCTGGAGCAAGATCTTGCTCTAACTGCGCTTCATCCGGTTCGCTAACCACTTCCGCCAACGCATCTTCTTCGCCAAACTCTGGAAGCTCTAAATCATCAAACGAGAACTCATCCTCGCCTTCTTGCCCTAGAATTTCTGCTTGTTTCGTTTCTTCAACTTGAGGAGCCGTTTCAGCTTGAGGCTCTACTTCGGCTTGCGGCTCAGGTGTTGATTCTGATTCTGTGTCTAGTTGAGCATCAACAGCAGGGACGCCTGACTCCGTTGCTACTTCAGCATCCGCTTCTGCCAAGGCATCTTCTTCACCAAACTCTGGAAGCTCTAAATCATCAAACGAGAACTCATCTTCGCCTTCTTGTCCTAGAACTTCAGCTTGTCCCGTAGCTTCAACTTGCGGTGCCGATTCTGCTTGCGGTTCATGGTCTAACTGAGGTTCAGCGTCTAGTTGAGAATCAACAGTAGGAGCAACTGGTTCTGGTATTACTTCAACATCAGCTTCTGCCAATGCGTCTTCTTCATTAAACTCAGGAAGATCAAAATCATCAATCGAGAACTCATCTTCAGCTTGTTCCGTTGCTTCTACTTGAGGTTCGGTTTCAACTTGTTGTGCAACTTCAACTTGCGGTTCATGGTCTAACTGAGGTTCAACAGCAGGAACCACAGGCTCTTCCGCTACTTCATCAACTTGTGCCAATGTTTCTTGTTGAGCCGTATCATCTTCAATCAGCCAATCATCGTCTTCTGGCACACCGAATTCATTTGGAACGATCTCTGGCATATGTGCAGCACGAACTGGCTCTGGCTCTGGCTCTGGCTCTGGCTCTGGCTCTGGCTCTGGCTCTGGCTC
>NZ_JBFSRZ010000022.1:0-77753 GCF_041466065.1 Vibrio sp. 10N.239.312.C11 | reverse complement strand
GCTGATCAGATCGTAGGTTCTTGATTTAGTTCCATTGAATTACGCAACAAAGCCGCGTCACATGCAGATAACCACCTAAACCGATAAAGTATTGGCCATCCCAGTCAGCGTCAAATTCATCTAAATTGGTTCTCGCCGCTTCCGATGAACTCACTCCGTACAGGTGATTATTCAAACGCTTACTGTTATACGAGTAACCAATAGATGGTGTAATCGCCCAGCCATTACGACGAATTGGTAGGCGCCATGCCGCTTCTGCATAGATGCCATTGTGCCTAAACCCTAAGTCTGAGCCCGCTGTCGCTTCAAACATACCGACCAATGTAATCACTTGATAGCTTACACCTCCCAACACCGACGCTTTACGCTCATCTAACTTCTGGATATCAGCATTATCAGAGTCACTTGGCTTTAATGTTCTTGGATCATAAACCGCTCTAAACACAATATTCTGTGGTGAACCTGCAGGTAGCAAGCGATAACCCGCACTGAATCCACGCATGAAAAAATGCTCACCTTCATAACCAATCATGGGAATCACCGTACGATTTGACGGCGTCTCTTTATAGACAGCAGGAGAATAAGAGGCGGCAACGCCCAGTGACCACTGCGATATTTTTGCATGCGTTGCTGTCGAAGCCAGTAACGCCACACTGATAGCCACTATTTTTAACCCATTATTCTTCACTATATTTACCTATTTATTGAGCAACTTTGGATAACGCCGCGCATTATATGGTACTTCATTCCAAAAAATCAATAGAGCTCAGTTATACATCTAATACACATAAATCCAGTGTGAGTATTGTTAAGCGACCTAAAATCACAAAACAAACGGTTAGATCCGCTCGAATGTAAAATAATTCGATTCCACACGCCTCAAGTTGCCTATTGCGCTCGCTACGTTTTTCACACGCAAAATTGTAAATAAATACATAATTGTTAAGCAAAATTGTCGAAGCGGGTCTAACCTTAAAATGTAGGGAGAGCCTATTTTTCAATCGCTCGTCAGTTTTGACTGGTTAACAAGGGGAATGTGACTATGAGTATTTTTGACCACTATCAATCACGTTATGAAGCAGCCAAGGAAGAAGAGCTGACATTGCAAGAGTTCTTAGGGCTGTGTAAAGACGATAAAAGTGCTTACGCGAATGCTGCCGAGCGCTTATTACTCGCCATTGGCGAACCGGAGGTCATTGACACTGCTCAAGATCCTCAACTAAGTCGTATTTTCTCGAACCGTGTCATCTCACGCTACAGTGAATTTAAAGATTTCTACGGCATGGAAGACGCGATTGAACAGATTGTTTCTTATCTAAAACATGCAGCGCAAGGTTTAGAAGAACGTAAGCAAATCCTTTATCTACTTGGCCCTGTGGGCGGTGGTAAATCATCCCTTGCTGAAAAACTCAAGGCACTGATGCAAAAGCTACCAATCTATGTGCTGTCTGCCGATGGTGAGCGAAGCCCAGTGAATGATCACCCCTTCTGTCTATTTGACGTAAACGAAGATGGCGATCTTTTGAAACAAGAGTACGGAATAGAGAAACGTTACATACGCTCTATCATGTCACCTTGGGCAGCAAAACGCCTCCATGACTTCGGTGGTGACATCTCCAAATTCAAAGTCATCAAACTGCGCCCTTCTATTCTCGACCAAGTTGCGATTGCGAAGACAGAGCCGGGTGATGAGAACAACCAAGATATCTCGTCTCTGGTTGGTAAAGTCGATATTCGTAAGCTTGAGCACTTCTCTCAAGATGATCCCGATGCCTACAGTTACTCTGGTGCACTGTGTAAAGCAAACCAAGGTGTGATGGAATTCGTAGAGATGTTCAAGGCGCCAATCAAAGTCTTGCACCCACTCCTAACGGCAACACAAGAAGGTAACTTCAACGGTACTGAAGGACTTTCTGCACTGCCATTTGACGGTATGATTCTAGCTCACTCAAACGAATCCGAGTGGCAGACCTTCCGTAACAACAAAAACAACGAAGCCTTCCTCGACCGTGTGTACATTGTAAAAGTCCCTTACTGTCTGCGCGTCTCTGAAGAAGTTAAGATCTACCAAAAACTGCTTGAGCACAGTGAGCTATCCAAAGCCCCTTGTTCGCCAAGCACACTCGATCTGCTATCGCAATTCAGCATCCTATCGAGACTGAAAGAGCCTGAAAACTCTTCTCTGTTCTCAAAAATGCGGGTTTACGATGGTGAGACTCTAAAAGACACCGATCCAAAAGCGAAGAGTTACCAAGAGTACCGAGACTACGCAGGTGTTGACGAGGGCATGTCAGGGCTATCAACGCGTTTCGCCTTTAAGATTCTGTCTCGCGTGTTCAACTTCGACCAAGCCGAAGTGGCGGCAAACCCGGTTCACTTGTTCTACGTTATTGAACAGCAGATCGAACGTGAGCAGTTCCCTCAAGAAACCGCTGAGAAGTATCTTGAGTTCTTGAAAGGATACCTAGTACCGCGTTACGTAGAATTCATTGGTAAAGAAATTCAGACCGCTTACCTAGAGTCTTACTCTGAGTACGGACAGAATATCTTCGACCGCTATGTCACCTACGCGGACTTCTGGATTCAAGACCAAGAGTACCGCGATCCAGAAACAGGACAGCTATTTGACCGTGCTTCTCTGAATGGTGAACTAGAGAAAATCGAGAAAACAGCTGGGATCAGTAACCCTAAAGACTTCCGAAATGAGATTGTGAACTTTGTGCTTCGTGCCAAAGCCAACAATAACGGTCAAAACCCAGTTTGGACAAGCTACGAGAAACTGCGCACTGTGATTGAGAAGAAAATGTTCTCTAACACAGAAGAACTGCTTCCTGTTATTTCGTTCAATGCTAAGACCTCAACGGATGATCAGAAAAAACACGACGACTTCGTTGCTCGTATGATGGAAAAAGGCTACACCGAGAAACAAGTGAGACTGCTATCTGAGTGGTACCTAAGAGTTCGTAAATCCTCATAACCAAACTGTATTGAGCTGCTCAATTGGGCAGCTCGTACAAACCAATAACTTTATACCCTAACGAACGAATAGCTTTAGTAAACTAATAACTCTTATACCCGAATAAAAAGTAGGATCGCAACATCAGCTGAGAGGGAGTTCTTATGGCACAATTTATCGATCGGAGGCTCAATGGCAAGAATAAGAGTGCTGTGAACAGACAGCGTTTCTTACGACGCCATAAAGAGCAAATCAAAGAATCTGTGGCCGATGCAGTCAACCGACGCTCAATCACCAATACTGAAACCGGTGAAGACGTCACTATTCCTCATAAAGACATCAAAGAGCCAAGCTTTCACCAAGGTCAAGGCGGCGTAAGAGAACGCGTTCACCCAGGTAATGACCAGTTCATCACGGGCGATAAAATTGAACGTCCTAAAGGTGGTGGTCAAGGTGGTGGCGAAGGCCAGGGTGACGCAAGCCCTGATGGCGAAGGCCAAGATGAATTTACCTTCCAAATTTCAAAAGATGAATATCTTGATATTCTCTTTGAAGATTTAGCTCTGCCTAATCTAGAGAAGAATCAGGTCAACAAAATCACCGAATGGAAAACACACCGCTCTGGTTACCAAAGCGCGGGGATTCCATCTAATATCGCTATCGTTCGTTCACTGCAACAATCTCTGGCTCGTAGAACCGCGATGACAGCAGGTAAAAAGCGCGAGCTCAACCTACTGATGGAGCAACTTGACCAAGTAAAAATGACAGAACCAGCACAACCTTTCGAAGAGAGTCGCTTAAAAGAAGAGATTGCTGAGTTACGTAAAAAAATTGAAAGCGTGCCGTTCATTGACACCTTCGACCTGCGTTTTAAAAATTATGAGAAGCGCCCTATTCCATCTAGCCAAGCCGTTATGTTCTGTCTAATGGATGTATCTGGCTCAATGGATCAAGCTACCAAGGACATCGCAAAACGCTTCTACGTACTGCTTTACTTATTCCTCAATCGCACATATGAAAACGTCGATGTTGTGTTTATTCGTCACCATACTCAGGCTAAAGAAGTTGACGAACATGAGTTCTTCTATTCACAAGAAACTGGCGGCACGATCGTTTCTAGTGCACTGAAACTAATGAAAGAAATTGTCGCAGATCGTTATCCTGCTAATGAGTGGAATATCTACGCAGCACAAGCTTCTGATGGAGATAACTGGGCGGATGACTCACCTCGCTGTAAAGAACTGTTGGTCAATACGCTATTACCGACTTGCCAATATTACTCTTACATCGAGATTACTCGCCGTTCACACCAAACGCTTTGGCACGAGTACGAGAAGCTAGAAGCGAGCTTCGATAACTTCGCCATGAAGAACATTAAAACGGTGGATGATATTTTTCCTGTGTTTAGAGAACTGTTCCAGAAAGAGACTGCGTAAGGGAGTTTGCCATGACAGCGAAATCAAACGTTGCAGAGAAAGACAAATCTGCACAGAAGAAAAACAACAAGATGCTGCCTGATGGTCCAGATTGGACGTTCAACCTCTTGGAACAATATCACGTAGAAATTAAGCGTGTGGCGCAGCATTACCGTTTAGACACTTACCCGAACCAGATTGAAGTGATTACCTCTGAGCAGATGATGGATGCTTACTCCAGCATTGGTATGCCCATCAACTACAACCACTGGTCTTTTGGTAAGAAGTTCATCCAAACAGAGCAAAACTACAAACACGGCCAAATGGGCTTAGCGTACGAAATCGTGATCAACTCAGATCCGTGTATCGCTTACTTAATGGAAGAGAACACGGTCACGATGCAAGCGTTGGTAATGGCGCATGCCTGTTACGGCCATAACTCGTTCTTTAAGGGTAATTACCTGTTCCAAACTTGGACTGATGCAAGCTCGATTATCGACTATCTATTGTTCGCGAAAAAATACATTACCGATTGCGAAGAAAAGTATGGTGTGGCTGAAGTCGAGAAACTTCTCGATTCTTGTCATGCTCTCATGAACTACGGCGTAGACAGATACAAACGCCCAGAGAAGATTTCCATTGCGGAAGAAACCGCAAGACAAGAAGAACGTGAAGCTTACCTGCAATCTCAAGTGAATGAGCTGTGGAGGACCGTTCCCCAAAATAAAAGCAAGGAAGAAGAGACCAAGATACGTTTCCCTAGTGAGCCTCAAGAAAACATTCTCTACTTTATTGAGAAGAACGCCCCACTGCTTGAACCTTGGCAACGTGAGTGTGTTCGTATTGTTCGCAAGGTAAGCCAATACTTCTATCCTCAGAAACAAACTCAAGTAATGAATGAGGGCTGGGCAACCTTCTGGCATTACACCATTCTTAACCACCTTTACGACGAAGGCTTGGTGAGTGATAAGTTTATCTTAGAATTCCTACACAGCCACACCAGTGTGGTTGCTCAACCCGCCTACAACAGCCCTTATTTCAGTGGGATAAACCCTTATGCGCTTGGCTTTGCGATGTTTAGAGACATTCGACGTATCTGTGAAGAACCAACTGATGAAGACAAAGAATGGTTCCCTGAGTTAGCCGGAAGTGATTGGTTTGAGGCGGTGCACTTTGCGATGCACAACTTTAAAGATGAAAGCTTCATCAGCCAATACCTTTCTCCAAAGATCATTCGTGACTTTAAGCTGTTCTCAGTACTCGACGACGACCGCAAAAACACCATTGAGATAAGCGCTATTCACGACGATCCGGGCTATCGCTTAATTCGTGAAAAGCTTGCGGCGCAGTACAACCTAAGCAATCTTGAGCCGAATATTCAGGTGTTTAATGTCGATGTTCGCGGTGACCGCTCGATGACACTGCAATATGTACCTCACGGCCGTATCCCGCTTGATAAAGGCTACGACGAAGTGATGAAACATCTCTATCGCTTATGGGGCTTTGATGTGATTCTGGAAGAGCTCAAAGACACAGGTCATCGAGAGATTCTGACTACTTGTCCAAAACGTAATGACTATGGAGCCAAGATTTAATATCAATCACAGTAAGTAAGTGCTTGGTATAAAACTCCGCTCCCCCTACAACATAGTGGTCACCCGCTCGGAAGTGGAGCAATAAAAAAGCGCATAAGTCTGATGACTTATGCGCTTTCTTTTTAAGGCTCAAACGTCTTCAATAGACGCAAGGCACTAAACCTAGATACTAGATACTAGAGCTAAAACTAAATAAGCTTAAACAATCGGCTTTTGGCCGCGTTCAATCAGCTTCATCAGCACGCTGTCTGCAGATTTACCTGCCACGCCCGCTAGTTTGTCTGACAGCTTTTTCTTCTGTACGTAGTGAATCGCTAGAACCGTTTTGTCCTTACATGCCGCTACGACTAAATCATCAGAAGTGCTGATCTCATCCACCAGCCCAAGCTCATGTGCTTGTGTACCAAACCAGTGCTCACCCGTTGCTACTTTTTCAAGATCGAGTGCTGGACGATGGTCACGGATGAAGTCTTTGAATAGGCCATGTGTCTCTTCGAGCTCTTCTTTAAACTTCTCGCGTGCTTTATCGCTGTTCTCACCAAACATAGTAAGCGTGCGTTTGTACTCACCTGCCGTTAGCTGTTCGAATTCAATGTCGTGCTTTTTAAGCAGTTTGTTGAAGTTTGGCAGTTGAGCGATAACACCAATAGAACCAACAATAGCAAACGGTGCAGATACGATTTTGTCTGCGATACATGCCATCATGTAACCGCCACTTGCTGCGACTTTATCTACCGAGATAGTCAGAGGCAGACCTGCCGCTTTGATACGGTCAAGTTGAGAAGACGCCAGACCATAGCCGTGAACCATGCCACCGCCAGACTCAAGCTTAAGCAATACTTCATCACCTTCACGAGCAACAGCCAGAACCGCCGTTACCTCTTCACGTAATGAAGCCACTTCTTTCGCATCAATGCTGCCATTAAAATCAAGAACGAATAGATGTGGTTCACGCTTGCTATCAAGCTCACCCTCTTTCGCTGCTTTTTTCACTTCTTTGCCACGTGATTTTACTTTTTCTTTTTCCGCTTTCTTTTCTGCTTTATCACGGGCTTTGATGAAAGCATCATCGTGTAGATGGTGCTCTAATTGTTCAATCGTCTGTTTATGGTGCTCAGATAGGTTCGTGATTTCCAGCTCACCTTTAATCGCGCTTGATTTTCCACCCACCGATTTAGCAATCACTAAAATTGCAATGATGGCGATTACAACGGTCGCAATCTTGGCTAAAAACAAGCCGTAGTCCAACAAAAATTCCAATGTCATATCCCCTAATGTATGAATTAGTGTATTGTAACCATCTTGTCACGATTACCAAGAATTTCTCATCATTCCTGCGTTTATCTGTGTGATTAAACACCAATGGAATGACGAACATAATAAAAGAAAGAAGGATAAGCACAGTGGATTACCCAATCTCTACAGATGCCCTCAAAGATAAAGTAATTTTGGTTACAGGTGCCGGTGCTGGCATTGGTCGCCAAGCCGCACTAAGCTTCGCTCAACATGGTGCAACTGTCATTCTGTTAGGCCGCAATGTTAAAAACCTTGAATTCATTTACGATGAAATCGAAAGTGCTGGTTACCCTCAGGCTGCGATCATTCCGCTAGACCTCAAAGGAGCAACAAAGCAGAACTACATTGATATGGCTGAAACCATTGAATCACAGTTCGGTCGTTTAGACGGCCTACTGCATAACGCAGGTGTGCTTGGCACGTTAAGCCCATTTGATCAAATCGATGAAGAAACATTTGATGGCGTTATGCAAATCAACGTTAAAGCTGAATTTCTAATGACTCAAGCATTACTGCCTGTCATTAAAAAAGCTGAAGCCGGTCGTATCGTATTCACCTCTTCTACAGTTGGTCACTCTGGCCGTGCGTTCTGGGGCACTTACGCGATTTCTAAGTTTGCGACTGAAGGCATGATGCAAATCCTAGCGGACGAGCTTGAAGACACCAACATCCGTGTAAACGCGATCAACCCTGGCGGCACTCAAACACGCATGCGTGCAAAAGCGTACCCAGGTGAAGATGCGAACAAGCTAAAAACGCCACTCGACATCATCCCGTTGTATCTACACTTAATGAACCCAAGTGTGACAGACATTAATGGCCAATGTATCGATGCTCAACCTAAGTAACTGATATCATTAATCAATAGTAAAAAGTCGCTTCCATAGCGGCTTTTTTTGTATCTAAATCAATCAACTAACACTTACTTCCGCTAATTTTCATCATTTCTCTTTGCATCTTTTTCATTGTTAAATATACTGTATAAATACACAGGTATTTAATTATGCATGAACTAATAAAAAACTTACAAGACCGCCAGCTAATCTGGACAGGGTTACAATCAACAGCGCAAGGAAGTACTACTTCAACAGGCTATCCTCAACTGGATAAACAGCTTGATGGTGGCTTTCCGACGCATGGTGTTATTGAGGTTGAATCGCAACAAGGGATCGGCGAACTTCGCCTGCTTACACCCTATTTAGCTCAACAAAACTCACAAAAATTGGCCATCTTCATTAACCCACCGGGGAAGATCTGTGCCGAATTTTTTAGCAGCCAAGGTATTGAACTAGAGAACATCCTCGTTATCCAACCTCAGCGCGATCTCGATGCATTGTGGGCAGCAGAGCAGTGCCTTAAAAGCGGCGCCTGTCACTCGGTATTGCTATGGGGAGCCGATCTAGAAATACACCAAACCAAGCGTCTGCAAGCAGCAAGCGAAACCGGTAAGTGTCTGCAATTTCACTTTAAGGCCACCAGCCATAATCAGTTATCTCTACCCGTTTCTCTAAGCATGAAGCTATCTTCTCACGCCCAAGGGTTAAAGGTTGAGGTCACAAAAAGGAAAGGCAGCTGGTCATATGGCAGCTTTATTCTAGACATGAGCCAAAATTGGCCGTTACTCACTGAAAAAATTATCCTTCAAAACAGTTCACATAGTGCTTTATCAAATAACACCGTGCTGGCTTTTCCTATTGCGAAACAAGGCTAGCGTATGTTATGGCTTTATCTGCACTTTCCATCTCTGCAGTTGGATACCTTGTTTAATTCTGAGCTATCTAACTCCGAGAAAGTTCACTTTAATGAAGAGTTACACGAGCAACCTATTATCATCGTGGATGAAAAAGATCACCGTGTGCTGCAAGCTAACCAAGCTGCGCTGCAATCGGGAATTTCACTTGGTATGGGGCTAGGGTCTGCGGCGGCGCTGTGTCACAACTTACACGTCCACCCTTACAGTATTGAGCTAGAAAAAAGTAAGCTCAAAGAGATCGCTCAATGGGCGTATTTGGTCACTTCTGACATGGCTTTACTACCACAGAATGGTTTGTTGATTAAGGCATCTAATATGCTGTCACTTTACGATGGGCTAGATAACTACTGGCATGAGCTCAAAAGCCACTTAGAAACGCTCAATATCCAGTTCAGCTTCGCGACGGGTTACTCGCCGCTTTCTGCAATCCTTTTAGGCAAGCAATCCATCAACCAAGCGACGAACAATGTTGAGCAGATGAAAGCTTGGGTTAACCAACAAGTACTGAGTTCAAGCGAACTTCCTGCTAAACAAGTTGAGCGCCTGAATCGTGTTGGTATCAATGTCGTTGAAGACTTATTAAAACTGCCTTTGCAAGATGTCGCGCGCCGCTTTGATATCGACTTGGTGAACTATGTTGGTCGTCTTAATGGGCAGTTCAAGCACCCGATTGATTTCTATCACCCACCAGAGAGTTTCCAGCAATATTTGGAGCTGCTGTTTGATATTGAAAACATCCTATTCATCGAAAAGCCTTTGCTGAAATTGTTGAATCAGCTCGAGTGCTTTTTGAGGTTACGTGACCGAGTGGCTTTCGAGTTAACGCTGACTTTGCATCTAAGAGATAAAGATGATCACCCAGTCTCTTTTTATTCTGCGCAGGGCGATTACCTTGCGGCCAAATGGGCGAACCTAACGCATCTAACCTTAGAGTCATTGAAGATAACAGCACCCGTACAGGGGCTGACTCTCTCTTTGATTCGTCATGGAGAACCGCAAGTCGCCTATCATGATCTTTTTGATGGTAATACAGGAACACTTGCCGCGTTAGATTTGCTCTCATTACTGCAAGCAAAGCTTGGGCAAGCCTGTATTCAAACTCCCAAAATACAACATGATCCAAGGCCAGAAAAAGCCAATCAGTACTCGCTTCCAACACTGAGTAAGTCTGTGGCAAAAAAGCAAACGCCCCCAGAGAGCGAGCAACAAACCATAGATCTCAACGTCCATCAACAACGACTCCGGCCCAGTATTTTACTGCCAGAGCCCGAAGCCTTAACCGAAAGCGTCACCTTATCTCAAGGCCCTGAACGTATTGTGTCTGGCTGGTGGGACGGAGAGAAGATCATTCGTGACTACTTTATTGCTCACAGTGAAAGCGGTCGATGGTTATGGGTATTTAGAACACCAGATAAACAGTGGTTCTTACACGGCTTATTCAGCTAACCAACACTTATTTAGCTAACCAACAAAAGTTGAATCGCCAACCCGCACCATTCACTCAATTTAAACGCCCTTTTCAATCATGTTCACTCGCAATGGTTAAGTGAGATTACGTTATGTCTCAGCAATACTCAGAGCTATTTTGCCAAAGTAATTACTCCTTTCTAGAGGGAGCTTCGCATGCGGAAGAGCTTGTTTTACAGGCCGACTTCTTACGTTACAAAGCACTCGCGGTTACTGATGAGTGCTCAGTCGCGGGCATCGTTAAGGTTCACTCAGCAATCAAGCAACATAAACTGTCGCTCAAGCAAATTGTCGGGAGCATGTTTTGGTTAAATGAAGAGTGCCAAGTGGTTTTGCTATGCCCAAATAGAGAGGCCTATGCCGAGCTGTGTCGTATTATTACCAACGCGAGACGTCGTAGCAGTAAGGGACATTATCAGCTCTCTGAGTGGGATATCATGTCGGCTAAGCACTGCTTCATTCTTTGGCTTCCTCAACAGAAAAATGAAGACGCACATTGGGGGCAATGGCTTTCTCAACACCACTCCGGTCGATTATGGATTGGCTTACAACGACACCTAGAACAAACCGACCAGCAGTACACGGATTACTGTGTTGAGCTGTCACAACATCACCAACTGCCGATTACTGCCTGTGGTGGCGTGCTGATGCACAACGCGAATCGCTTACCCTTGCAGCATTCACTCACTGCGATCAAATACCAACGTCCCATTACTGAAGTGGGCAGTCACTTACTCGCCAATGCCGAGCGCTGTTTACGCAGCATCAATAAGATCTCTCATATATTCAAAGCTGAGTGGCTAGAAGAGAGCAACCGAATCGCTGAGCTGTGTGAATTTGATTTAGCCAGCTTGCGCTACGAATACCCAAGCGAGCTGATCCCTCAAGGTGAGACACCCATGAGCTACCTACGCATGTTAGTCGAAAAGGGAAAACGAGCTCGCTTCCCGCAAGGTGTACCTAATGACATTCAACAAATCATAGATAAAGAATTGAGGCTAATTGACGCGCTTGACTACCCTTTCTTTTTTCTCACCATTCACGACATCGTCATGTTTGCCAAAAGCCAAGGCATTCTTTACCAAGGTCGAGGTTCAGCGGCCAATTCCGTGGTCTGTTACTGCCTAGAGATCACCTCTGTCGACCCAAGACAAATCTCAGTGCTATTTGAACGCTTCATCAGTAAAGAGCGCGATGAGCCGCCCGATATTGATGTCGATTTTGAGCACGAGCGCCGTGAAGAAGTCATCCAATACATCTACAAAAAATACGGTAGAGAACGTGCAGCACTTGCCGCAACTGTCATTTCATATCGCTTTAAAAGCGCGGTCAGAGATGTCGGCAAAGCTTTAGGGCTACAAGAAACTCAGCTTGATTACTTTATAAAGAACACCAATCGCAGGGACAAAAGCTTAGGTTGGCAGGCTCAGCTCACTCAATTGGGGCTACAGCCTGATTCTTTGAAGGGACAGCAGTTTATCCATTTGGTTAATGAGATCATCGGCTTTCCACGTCACCTGTCTCAGCATGTTGGCGGCTTCGTGATCTCTTCTGGGCCTTTGTATGAATTGGTTCCCGTCGAAAATGCGGCTATGCACGATCGAACCATAATTCAATGGGATAAGGATGATCTTGAAACATTGGGGCTGCTGAAAGTTGATGTACTCGCGTTAGGTATGCTCTCTGCGATTCGTAAATGTTTCGACCTGATCAAACGCATTCACGGGCGATCACTGACCATTGCTGAGATCACCCGCCTTAAGGATGACCCTCAGGTTTACGGCATGATTCAGCGAGCAGACACCGTCGGGATCTTCCAAATAGAGTCACGCGCGCAAATGAGCATGCTGCCAAGGCTCAAACCAAGGACTTATTACGACTTGGTGATTCAAATTGCTATCGTACGTCCTGGGCCTATTCAAGGCGATATGGTTCACCCATTCTTAAAGCGTCGAGATGGTATTGAGCCAATCAGTTATCCATCTAAAGACGTGGAGTCGGTACTGTCGCGCACCTTGGGTGTACCGATATTCCAAGAGCAAGTGATTAAACTCGCGATGGTGGCTGCAGGATTCACAGGTGGAGAGGCGGATCAGCTCAGACGCGCCATGGCTGCTTGGAAGAAAAATGGCAACGTCTTTAAGTTTAAAAATAAGCTCATCGAAGGAATGCAAAAACGCGGCTATGAGACAGAGTTTGCTGAGCAGATCTTTAAACAGATATGCGGCTTTGGCGAATACGGTTTTCCAGAAAGCCATTCTGCTTCGTTTGCGGTGCTAGCCTATTGCTCAGCTTGGTTGAAATGCTACTACCCAGAATGCTTCTATGCTTCCTTGCTCAATAGCCAACCTATGGGGTTTTATAGCCCATCACAGTTGGTACAAGACGCACAACGACACAATGTGGTAGTTCTTCCGGTATGTGTGAACGCCTCACAAGACAACCACACTGTCATCGCTCATCAGAATGGTTTAGCGATTCGCTTAGGGCTGCGACAAATCAAAGGATTCAGCGAACATGGGATTCAAAGCGTGCTCGCCAATCGTCCACAATCCGGTTATCGCCACCCTAGCCAGGTGAAACAGTTATCGATGAATAAGAAAGATATCGAGCTACTGGCATCGGCCAATGCGCTACATAACGTATCGGGAGACCGCTTCCAGACTCGCTGGACAATCATGGACTCCGCTTCTGATTTACCTCTGTTTAGCCAAGTCTATGACGATGTAGGGGATGGACATGACGATGTAGGGGATGGACATGACGAACATGCACTGCACAAACCCAATGAGATGCAAGATCTACTCGAAGACTTCACCAGTGTCGGAATTTCATTGAACAAACACCCAATCACTTTGCTAGAAGAAGCGGGACGATTAGGTCGATTCACACACATGAAGGATTTAATACAGCAAAGACACAAATCTATGGTCACGGTTGTTGGATTAGTCACAGGAAAACAAGCTCCCGGAACCGCGGCAGGTGTTACCTTTGTTACATTAGAAGATAACACGGGCAATATTAATGTCGTGGTATGGGGAGCAACCGCGCGCTCTCAACAGCAAGCTTATCTGACAGCCAAAGCGTTAAAAGTACAAGGAATATTAGAAAAGGAAGGCGAAGTTGTGCATGTTATAGCGGGTAAACTCATCGATATTACCGATGACATTATTGGTTTGAACACCAAATCCCGAGATTTTCATTAACGAATCAAGTTGCCCTCCAAGAAACGCTAGAAACGAAAAAGGGAAGCATCCGCTTCCCTTAAATTCAAGTTGTTGAGTTATACCTCAACGTCCGCTTCCGTACGTCTTTTCTTAAATTCCCTATACAGTAATAAGCTCAAAGTCATGACGACTTTAGACGTTAACCATATCATTCAGAGGAACTACCTTAGATTGTACATGAAAAGTTACGTTAGTAGTTGAGCATATTTTGTTAAAAAACATGCTGTATCAAATACTAGCAAACGTTTTCGCCAAGGTCATTCGAAACAAACCGTACAGCTGCATTAATTACAAAATCTGACGCATTCGCTCTTGAGTTACTTCAACTAAGAGGTCTGGTTGGAATTTAGAAATAAAGCGATTACACCCTACTTTCTCAACCATGGCTTCATTGAAACTACCACTTAATGAAGTATTTAGCGTAATAAACAAGTCATGCATTCGAGGATCAGTTCGAACTTCATGAGTCAGTTTGTAGCCATCCATTTCTGGCATTTCAGCATCGGTGATCATCAACAGTATTTCTTGATTGATGTCTTTGCCTTCATCACACCACTTCTTAAGTAAAGTCAGTGCTTCTAAGCCGTCACAACATTCGATAATGTTCAAACCAAGTTGCGACAAGGTGCCTTTGATCTGGTTGCGTGCTGTTGAAGAATCATCCACGATAAGCACATTGCGGCCAACCATTTCATTCGCTAACTGCTGATCTAGAACACCGTCAGAAATCGACACGTCGTAGTCGATGATCTCCGCTAACACTTTTTCAACATCGATGATCTCAACGATTTTGTGCTGCTCTTCTTCTTGGATATGCGTGATGGCAGTTAGGTAGTTTGCTCGACCCGTAGTCTTTGGTGGCGGTTGGATTTCTGTCCATGTCGTATTCACGATATTGCGAACTTGTCCAACCAAGAAGCCTTGTACGGTTCGGTTGTATTCGGTAATGATCAAGTTGTTTTCTTGAGTCTCATCACGTGATGGTGGGAAACCAATCGCACTGCGTAAATCAATCACAGGTACAGATTCACCACGTAAAGAAACAACACCCGTAATATGATGATGAGAGCCTGGCAAGCGAGTGAGTACAGGCACTTTTAAGACTTCTTTAACTTTAAATACGTTAATCGCAAATAGTTGGCGACTATTTAAGCTAAATAACAAGAGTTCCAGACGGTTTTCACCGACGAGTTTAGTTCTCTGATCAACAGAATTTAAAACGCCAGACATACAACACCTTAGTGACAAATAATAACTGTGGCTACAATAGCCTAATTCGATAGGTTAAAGCAAAGCGCAAATACACAGATGCTTAAACTAAGTACAACAAATGCTGTTATACATAGTTTAAGTGCATGGAAAGGGTTCAAGGAAGGCTAAAAACGATAAAAAAAGGGTTAGCCTTCAATCACTTTCATTAACAATTGGCCGTCATATAAAGCTTGTTTAACAAGCGCAGCACCAGGCATGGTTGCTTGTTTATAGAATCGAGATTCCACCAGCTCTAAATCTTGATGGTAAACCGATAAACTCTGCTCTTCGATACACTTTTGAATCGCAGGATACAACACGCTTTTAGCCTGATTGATAACACCACCTATCAAGATTTTCTCAGGATTGAAAAGGTTGATCACAATCGCTATCGCGGCACCTAAGTAACGACCTAACTGTTCAATCACTTCAACAGCCAGTGGATCACCATCAGCAGCAGCAGCGCAGATCTGTTCAATTGTGACATCTTCAAACGCCGTTAGTGATGATGCCTCGCCATTAGCCAGTCTTTCTTTGACTTGCTCACGGAGAGCCTGTGAACTAGCAACCGTTTCTAAACAGCCATGATTACCACAATGACAAAGCTTGCCTTGTTTATCGATCTGAATATGACCCAGCTCACCAATGTTACCGTGGCGACCTTGCAATACTCGACCGTCGAGAATGATCCCAGCGCCTACACCGTGGTGAATCGAGATAAGAACGGAATTATCGTTATCTTGAGAGTGACCAAACAGCTTCTCTGCTAATGCCCACGCTCGGGTATCATTGGCAATAAAGACAGGTAGACCTGTTTCTTTGTAGATCTCAGGACCCAACGCTAAGTTTTTAACGTTGTAGTGTGGCATCTGCAACACAATCCCCTGCTCAGAATTCACAAGCCCCGGTAGCGTAACCGCAATACTTGTTACCCTATCGAGTTGCTCGGCATAAGTTTGGAAAAACTCATCAATTTCATGCAGAAGACGCGCAAGTACATCGTCTTGGTCACGTTCATGAATATCAATCTTAGTATCGATAAGTACATCGCCGCCCAATTCATGGAGCGCGATCGTTAAGTATCCGCGACCAAGACGCATCGACAGAAACTGCCAACCTTCGTTATTGGTTTGCAGACCGACAGCAGGACGCCCACGAGTCGTGGCTTCTTGAACCGTCGTTTCGTGAATAAGGTGAGCTTCAATGAGTTCACGGGTAATTTTAGTAATACTCGCCGGGGCCAACTCACTTTGCTTGGACAGATCGATACGAGAAATAGGACCTTTAAGGTCAATTAGTTTATATACACGACCAGCATTGACCTGTTTGATATGATCAATATGGCCCGGTTGAGCCATGTACATTTTACGCTCCAGAAATCATCAACGCGGTAATTTTTTTACTTTGCGAAGTAATTGTGAAGTCACTTGGTATATCGCCGTGACCCGTATCACGTATATACATGAATCTTTGTGTATCTAGTCAAATAGTTCGAGAAAAATTAGTACCTACATCGATAAATTGAGACTTAATTTTCTCGATGAAACATCGTTATTGAGCCCTGAATTCAATAATTGGATACAAATAAAGAAATATCCTTCTAGCTCCCAATAAATAATCAATTAATGCATATACTCAATTCAGTCTTTTAAAAGATTACTTGGCCTCACTCTAGGAGTATTCATGACAGCCGAATTAAGAAAAACGAAAATCGTCACAACGCTAGGCCCTTCTACTGATAAAGGTAACGTGCTTGAAGAGATCATCAAAGCTGGTGCCAATGTCGTCCGTATGAACTTCTCTCACGGCACTAGCGATGACCATATACAACGTGCAGAAAATGTCCGAGCAATAGCCAAAAAACTTGGTACTCAGATCGCTATTCTCGGTGACTTACAAGGTCCCAAGATTCGAGTGTCAACATTCAAAGATGGCAAAATCCAACTTGCCGTTGGTGACCAATTTACTCTCGACAGTAGCCTTGGTTTAGGCGAAGGCAACCAACAAGCGGTCGGTCTTGATTATAAAGAATTACCTAACGACGTTTCAGCTAACGACATCCTGTTGCTCGACGATGGTCGTGTGCAGCTAAAAGTAACCGAAGTGGAAGGTTGTCGCGTTCATACCGAAGTCATCATTGGCGGCCCTCTCTCGAATAATAAAGGCATAAACAAAAAAGGCGGCGGCCTGTCCGCAGAAGCGCTGACAGAAAAAGACAAACGCGACATCGTCACCGCCGCACAAATCAAAGTGGATTACCTCGCGGTGTCTTTCCCACGCAACGGCGAAGACATGCACTACGCTCGTCAGCTCGCACGAGAAGCAGGTTTAGAAGCTCACCTTGTAGCAAAAGTAGAGCGAGCAGAGACGGTAGCCACTGTTGAGAACATGGATGACATCATAATGGCCTCAGATGTGGTCATGGTGGCTCGTGGTGACCTTGGAGTCGAAATTGGCGACCCTGAATTGGTCGGAGTACAAAAACAGCTTATACGCCGTGCTAGAGCGCTCAACCGAACGGTGATCACCGCAACCCAAATGATGGAATCGATGATTTCAGCGCCAATGCCAACCCGTGCCGAAGTCATGGACGTTGCCAATGCGGTACTTGATGGAACAGATGCGGTCATGCTTTCAGGAGAAACAGCTGCAGGTGATTACCCGGTCGAAACCGTAAAATCGATGGCTGAAGTGTGTATTGGTGCTGAGAAAATGGCGGGGATTAACAACCAATCCAATTACCGAATTGATCGCACCTTTGTGACCGCCGAAGAAACCGTTTCGATGGCGACTATCTACTCGGCAAACCATATGGAAGGCATTAAAGGCGTAGTCACTCTCACAGAATCAGGCCGAACTGCACTGATGATGTCTCGCCTAAGTGCTGACATGCCTATCTACGCACTATCTCGTAACGAAGGAACACTTAATCGCTGCACCTTGTACCGAGGTGTAACACCTATCTACTTCGAGACAGAAGCCAAAGACAGTTTTGACATTGCCCTATCTACGCTCACCTGCCTAAAAGAGCAAGAGCATCTTAAGTTTGGCGATCTCGTTATCGTCACTAAAGGCGACATTATGGATGTGGCGGGATCAACCAACTGTATGAGAATCTTGCCTGTCACCTAATGTTTTCCCGTGAGGCGAAACGATTTGCCTAATCTCAAGACAAAAAAGGGTTATCGAACCAAGTTCAATAACCCTTTTTCATTTCAGAACACGACTCACTAACGATCGGCTTAAACAGCACGATCAGCTCACAGCATGCTAACTCATCAACTTCAAATATTACTCATCAACCTCAAGCATTACTTCTCAGCAGCAATGGTTGCCAACTGTGGCATGTGTGAACTGCGGGCATTTTTCGTAGAGGTATAAGTTTCAACAAATCGGTAACCGGCTTCTAAACCCAATTCATAATCGTGCAGTAAATCTTCTTTATTACTCATTAATGAATTGGATTTCAGCGGCTTACTCGGGGCAATTTGCACGACAAAAGCATCGTCTGGTGGGGAGTTCAAAAAATCCTGAGTCAATGAGTAAGTTTGGTAATGCACCATCAGCATATCTGCTAAGCCGGAATCAAACTTATCACCAATTAAATGACTTAATCTATAGATGTCATCCGCCCCGAATAACCATCGACCACCATTCAACAAATCCAAATGTGATCTGTCGCGCTTCTGTTCTTTTGAGCTGAGAATTTGTTGTTGAAAGAACGAGCTCCAATCGGTTTTCCACTGCTCCACTTTTTGTTGCCAATGACCTTGAACACTGTCAAAAGATTCGCGGAACCATTCCAGTTCTTCGGCTGATATCGGTTTGGGTGTTTTTAATCTCGTACTGTTAGCTTGAACCTCGACCTCTTCCTCTAGCGTAGGCTCAGTTCGGATCACAACAATGGAACGGGCTTGTCTACGCCACGCTTCTTGAACTGGGATGCAAGCTGATACACCACCATCCACATAAGCATTGTCGCCAATAAAGATTTCATCATTGTATAAGCGAGGAATCGCACAGGTTGCAATCATCACTTTGTACCAATCTTCACCCAATACTGGAAAGTAGTGATCTCGTAAGTCTTTAGAATCCGTGACGGCTGCATAGAAATGGCGATCGCCTAGCGTTTGTCGTCCTAAATCCAAATCAAGCTTGTATGGGTAAGCCATGATTTGTTCTAAGGCCCACTCTAATCCAAGGTTCTTTCTGTGTCGTATATAAGAAAAGAGATTGAAGAATTCAGGTGATGTTGTGAGATCGAGAAGGAAAGAACGGCCAAGGCCTTTATCGCGGCACAGATAAGCACACAAATTAAGAGCACCTGCAGAGGTACCAAAAAACTCGTCGAAGGGGTCAAAATTAGAAAGAAGAAAGGCATCCAGCACTCCAGAAGTAAAAATACTTCTCTGTCCACCACCTTGGGCGACCAGTGCTGTTTTTCCAGCAATAAACTTAGCGTAATAATCTAAGTCTATTGCTGCATCAATATTGGTTATAATCCCACTATTCATTATTCCCTGAGTATAAAAACCCAGCCTCGCAATAAATGGTATTAACTACCAATTGCAATAAAGCCAAATGAGAGAATGATTGCGTAGATGACAACCGTTATTTGTAGGGCATTTTTCAGATTATGGTCCATAGACACCTCTGTCTTATTATTAATTTGTCGAGTCTCTATTTAAGTACTATCAGGTGTGTGAAGTATCTTCAAGAATCGTCGAAATTAGTCGCACAATATTGATGTAACCATCACAATTAGTAAGTGTATGGATAAGGATATACTCATGAATAACAAAGCAAATATAATGGCACTGATTACGCTTCTCTCCGTTTCGAGCGTATATGCCTCGCCGGAGATCATCATTACTCCGATGGTGGGCTATACAGGCGGTGGCAGTGTCGAAGACCAGGACGGTAAAACCTATGATATGAAAGGGTCTGAAAACTACACCTTTTCGATTGAAACGCCATTTGAAAAAGGACGCATCGGCTTTTTCTATTCTAATCAAAGCTCTGAATTAGAAACACTCAACCTAAGCTCCTCCATCCAATACCTGCACTTTCAAAGTAGCATTTACTACCCAGCTTCTTCTGTGTTGTCTGGTTATTTGGGATTAGGCCTTGGTGCTTCTTACGTCGATGTAGACTGGGCAAAAGATAAGTATGGGTTCTCAACCTCTATCTTTGGTGGTTTAGAGTACAAATTTAGTGACCGATTAGCGTTAAACACACAACTACGTTGGTTAGGTACCGTTGTCGATAACGACACCTCCGGTGTTTGTAACATCCCAAGTAACGGGCAAGAGTGCATCATCCGCTTTGATACCGACTGGATGAACCAATTCCAAGCCAATGTCGGACTGAGTTTTACTTTCTAAGTATCGATGACCATCTCATACCAATAGAACCTCCGAATAGTTGGTCAGTTCAACTATAGAGTGTATGAATTTCAGTCATACGCTCTACTTTTAAATAAAGTCATATAACCTAATAAAACAGAAAAAATTAGACACATAAACCAATCAGAAAACCCCAAACCAATTCATACCTCTAAAATAACCATCATTTAACATCTTAAAGACCATAAGACCACAGTTATTAAACATACCTAATCTATTGCTTTAACCATTCTAACTAGGTAGGCTCATTAGCACGCATCAGCTGAATATTTCAGGTTATGCAAACACACATCAAACAATTAAGAATTATCCGCTGAGTTCTCCAATCGCTAACAACATAATAATCTAAACTTTTGCTTAATCACGGAAGATAAAGTAAACAGTCAAACCGTTTGCCTGTTTTAACTATCATCTCCTTACCAAGCACAGCGTGACGAGAAGCTTCATACCTCAGGGAAGTTGTAAAGGAGTTAAATATGAAGCGAGAACAGTGGGGATCCCGAGCAGGATTTATCCTTGCCGCAGTAGGATCTGCTATTGGTTTAGGAAACATTTGGCGTTTTCCATATATGGCTTATGAAAATGGCGGCGGTGCTTTTTTCATTCCATATCTATTTGCCATGCTTACGGCTGGTATCCCATTTATGATCCTAGAGTTCAGTATGGGTCAAAAATATCGTGGCTCTGCACCTGCAACCTTAGCGCGCATCAACTCAAAATTTGAGTGGCTTGGCTGGTTCCAAGTGGGTGTAGCGGCTGTAATCGCGGTCTACTATGTTGCCGTTATCGGTTGGGCAATTTCATACTTCGGTATGTCATTCAATCAAAGCTGGGGAACAGACACTAACGCATTCTTCTTCAGTGAATATCTAGCTCTAGGTGATAACTCACCGACGAACCTAGGTAGCATCCAATGGGGCATCGCTGGCGCAATGTTACTCGCTTGGGCAATCACTTATGCAGCTATCGTGGGTGGTGTTAAAGCTGGTATCGAACGTGCTTCTAAAGTAATGATGCCAGTGTTGTTCATAATGGTGATTTTGCTTATCGGACGCATGGTTTTCCTTCCTGGTGCTCTAGATGGTGTGAACTACATGTTCGAACCTGATTTCAGCAAGATCTGGGACGTAAAAGTATGGGCTGCTGCTTATGGACAAATCTTCTTCACGCTAAGTATCGGTTTTGCGATCATGCTGGCTTACTCAAGCTACCTGCCTGAAAAATCAGATATCACGAACAACGCGTTCATGACGGTTCTTATCAACTGTGGTTTCTCAATTCTTGCGGGTATTATGATTTTCTCTGTTCTTGGCTACATGGCTCAAGAACAAGGTAAACCATTAACTGAAGTAGTATCCGCAGGCGTTGGCCTTGCGTTTGTTACGCTACCTGCTGCGATTAATTTACTTCCAGCACCGTATATTCTGGGTCCACTATTCTTCTTTGCACTTGTTGTGGCTGGTTTAAGCTCTCATATCTCAATTATGGAAGCAGTAACATCTGCAATTATGGACAAGCTGAACTGGAGCCGTAAAAAAGCAGCAAGTATTGTTATTGGCGTTGGTGTTGTGGTGTCTATGGCATTTGCAACTAACGGCGGCCTACTTCTACTAGACCTAGTCGATCACTTCGCTAACAACGTCGGCATCATGGTAGGCGGATTCATTGAAATCCTTCTAATGGCATGGCTACTAAACAAAGTTAGCGATGTACGTACGTACGTCAATGAGATTTCAGATTTCTCTATTGGCGTATGGTTTAACGTATGTTTACGCTTCGTCACTCCAGTTATGCTTGCAATCATTCTTGCAACAAAACTAAGCGCATTGTTTACAGACGGTTACGGTGGCTACGACCTGACTCTTGGTTGGGCAATGATCGCAGGATTACTAGCGATTGGCATTATCATAAATATGACAAGTAAGAAGGAAGCATAATCATGACAACGAGTGCGATTATTATGATGGTTCTTGGTCTTGGTATCACTTGGGGTGGTGCTGCAATTTGCATAAAGCGTGCAATGGACAAACAGAAATAACCTTATTTAAACCATTCAAAAATGCCAGCTACTAAGCTGGCATTTTTTTGTCTCATCACCTAGAACTTATAGGTGATACCCAGTGCACCACCCACTTGTAATTCAACACCTTTATACATGTCGAGCTCTGGGTGAACTTGAGCGTACGCATTCCAACCTTCGTAGAAATTCACTTTAACACCTAAAGGCAAACGTAAGCCAAAATCATCATTCCACTCAGCCCAAGCACCTGCACCGACATACCAACTCAACGGAGCTTCAGTCTCAAACTGACCACGCTTCAAAATATAGTCAAATGCAGCACCGTCGTTGCCAATCGTGGCACGGTATTTCTGATCAAATTCGACAACGACACTCAGGTCTTGGTCAATGGCTAATCCAACTTCCAAATCTGGTGCTTCAGAAGCATGCACAAACGCGGCTCCGCTGCAGCACATAAGGCCGACCAAATAACGATGTTTCATAATATTCTCAGACTGTTTTTAAAAATGGTAGTGTACTGGGTTCACAAAGAGAGGTGTCATCGCTAGGTAAAAGCGAACTGGCGCTCAAGGTTCGGTATCGGCCTTCAACACATAGAGTTGAGTAGAACTAGTTGAGTAAGAAGAGCTTATACCAATCACAGTAAGTAAGTGTTCAGGAATAGCGCAGGAAAAAATCTTGAGAACAAGGCATAATTTTTTGATAAGTAGCTATTCTACAATCAAAAATTCTAACGAAGTTATCGAGGTTTTTAACAAGCTAGGATGACCAGTTATTTACTACGATTGGTATTAAACGTGAGGATATTTTGCATATTGCAGAAAACAAAAAAGGAGGCCGTAAGGCCTCCTTTCAATTTATTGAATCAGCGAATTAACCGTTGTTACGGATCCACTCATCCATGTCTGTCTTAAGGTTGTCAGACTTAGTACCGAAGATAGCTTGTACGCCACCAGCAACTACAACAACACCTGCAGCGCCTAGTTTCTTCAGTTTGTCTTGGTCAACAAGAGCAGTATCAGCTACTGCAACACGTAGACGAGTAATACAAGCGTCAAGACCAGTGATGTTCGCTTTACCACCGAATGCAGCAACTAGCTCACCAGCAAGTTCAGAACCTGTAGCAACTACTTCTTCTTCAGATTCGTCTTCACGGCCCGGAGTTTTAAGGTCAAGTGCTTTAATCACAGTGCGGAATACGATGTAGTAAATTGCAGCGTAAGCAACACCACATACAACCATTAGACCCATCTTAGACGCATTGCCAGATAGAACTAGGAAGTCGATTAGACCGTGTGAGAAAGATGTACCGTGTACAAAACCTAGAGTGTTCGCAAGAACGTATGCAGAACCAGCTAATAGAGCGTGGATTGCGTACAGTACAGGAGCAACGAATAGGAATGAGAATTCGATTGGTTCAGTGATACCCGTTAGGAATGAAGTCAACGCAGCAGAAGCCATGATGCCCATTACTTTAGCGCGGTTTTCAGGTTTAGCTGAATGTGCAATCGCGATTGCAGCAGCAGGTAGACCGAACATCTTGAACATGTAACCACCAGCTAGCTGACCGAAGCCATTGCCCGCAGCACGAGATGCGTCATCAGCAACTAGGTAACAAGTAAGAACACCGTTTTGAGTTTCGCCAGCAGCGTTTACACAAGTACCAGCTTCGAAGAAGAAAGGTACGTTCCAAACGTGGTGAAGACCAAATGGAATCAGAGAACGCTCAACGATACCGTAGATACCAAACGCCACTTGTGGGTTTTGGTGAGCAGCCCAATCAGAGAACGCAGAGATAGCGCCGCCAACTGGTGGCCATACTACAGATAGTAGGATTGCTAGACCAATCGCAGAGAAACCTGTGATGATTGGCACAGCACGCTTACCAGCGAAGAAGCCAAGGTACTCTGGTAGTTGAATACGGAAGAAACGGTTGAATGCCCAAGCAGCAACACCACCGACTAGGATACCACCTAGTACACCAGTGTCGATTTTATCAACGCCCATTACACCAGCCATTACGCCTAGTGTAGCAGTCATGATGCCGTAACCAACGATAGCAGCTAGACCAGCTACACCGTCGTTATTAGTAAAGCCAAGTGCTACGCCTACTGCGAACAGTAGTGCCATTTGACCGAATACTGAACCACCCGCTTGTTCCATTAAGTTTGAAACAATTTCTGGAATGAAAGGAAGGTCTGCTGCACCGACACCTAGCAAAATACCCGCAACTGGTAAAACTGATACTGGTAGCATCAGAGACTTACCAACTTTCTGCAGGCTAGCAAAAAGGTTCTTAAACATGTTTATGCTCCTGATAAAGATAAAATAATTATATGGGTCCTAACGGCACACCCCCGTAGCCTATATGTTAGCACCCAGTGAAAATGTAACCATGTATTGCATTATATTTTCTGCCGCTAAATATATATTGATGGGGAACTAACTTTCTAGTCACTTACGAAATTTAGTTTCAAAACACGTCTTGGATCACATGTCAAATATAGAAATGCAATGCTTTACAAGCCTATAACTAACTGAAAAGTAAATGAATTATAATACCCTTCTATTATTTTACTGAGTAAATAAAATAGAGGGTAATGTTATTTTTAGTAACAAAATTACAAATGTTGTAATTCACGCTCTCAAGTTCAACATATTCCGTAAACATTAAAAAAAAACGCATTTTTGGTGATCAAAAACACAAAAAGGGAGCTTTCGCTCCCTTTTGTTTGTTTAGTTAGATTTCTATCGCAAAAAAAGTTTTTGGTAATTTTTGGTCGTTTGTTCAGCAACCTCTTTCATTGATACCCCTTTTAACTGGGCGATATAAGCCGCAACTTCGACTACATATGCAGGCTGATTCTCTTTACCACGATATGGAATTGGCGCCAAATATGGCGAATCCGTTTCGATCAGCAACCTATCTAGAGGTAGGTTTTTCACAACGTCTTTAAGTTCAGTGGCTTGTTTAAAGGTCACAATACCTGAGATCGAGATATAGAAACCTAGTTCCATTGCCGCTTCAGCGAACGCTTGATCTTCAGTAAAGCAGTGAATCACACCACCACACTTCTCTGCTCCGCCATCGCGTAAAATAGCTAACGTATCTTCACGCGCGTTACGCGTGTGGATGATCAAAGGTTTATTAAGCTCAACAGCCAACTCAACGTGCTGCTTGAACCTGAGCTGTTGTAGCTCTGCAGTCTCTGGTTGGTAATGATAATCTAGGCCAGTTTCACCAATCGCCACCACTTTAGGGTTGCTCGCGTACTCACGCATTCTTTCTAAACAGAAGTCGCTCTCTACGTCGAGAGGGTGAACGCCACACGAAGCCTTAACATTATCAAACGGCGAGATCATCTCGATCATATTTTCAAACGAATCCAGCGTCACACCGACAGAAAGCAGTTGGTCAACGTTGGCTGCTTTCGCCTTATTAACCACGTCTTCTACGCTGGTGTGTAAATCTTGATAATCCAGTTTGTCTAAATGACAATGGGAATCTACGAACATGTTTCCTCGCAAGTGGCTATCAGCCAATTCATTATGAGTAGCTCCGTATTGAGCCCAGGGTGTTGCTTTAACTGCTCAATCAATATCAGCAGTTTATTCGACGCTGCATAAGCACTTTGATAAGACATCACCTCATACAGTGCTTTCGCACTCGGAATGATAGCCTGATTAGCTAAACCAAAATGCAGCTTTTGTACATCTGACAATAAATGCCAAAGCCAGCTAAGTTGAATCAAAGGGTCTTTGCTAAGCTCTGTAGAGAACTTCAGCATGTCGGGTTGAGTGCCTTTTATCACATTCACAAAGCCATCGAGCGCTTTTGTTGAAGCTTCGACGCCACCTTGATCAAACATTGCTTTCGCTTTCAGGGGGGCGTTGTCGTTCAATGTCAGTATGTACTGAGGAACCGTTTTACCAACTTCTCCATTTAACCATGCCGATCCTGCATCCAATTGTGGACACACCACATTAAATTGCTGGCAACGGCTAAGAATAGTTGGCATTAAGCGATTACTGTTGCGCGTTGAAAGGATGAAAATACAATTACTCGCAGGTTCTTCCAGTGTTTTCAACAGCGCATTAGACGCCGATTCATTCATCGCTTCAGCTGGACTCAGCAAAATGACACGCAAGCCACCCAACTGTGACGATTGTTGAGCCCAGCGGTTACTCGCACGCACTTGGTCAACGGTAATCGATTTACCTTCTTTCTCAGGTTCGATCACATGGAAATCAGGGTGACTCCCCGACTTCATTAATTCACAGCTGTGACAAAAGCCGCACGCTTCACTTTCGTAGTTAACACACATCAGTGCCGACGTGAGCTGACTAACCAGCGCTTCCACACCAAGCCCGTCAGGCGCATTAACGATCACAGAGTTAGGAAAACGTTCTGCATCGAGACTTTTTTTCCACTCACTCCATACAGGTGTGAGCCAAGAATAAACTTCAGCCATGACTACCTACTGTTTATCGAGCCAAGCACCTAGCGCAACTTTAATATCAGCAGCCACTTGCTCAATCTCTTGCTGTGCATTAACCACAAGAACCGTTTCGTCTTGTTCTGCAATCTCAAGGTAACGTTCACGCGTGCGATCGAAAAATGAGATGTCCATTTTTTCAATTCTATCAAGCTCACCACGGCCTCTGGCACGCTCTAGTCCTACTCTAGGGTCTAGGTCCAAATATAGTGTTAAATCTGGCTTAAAGCCGCCTAGCGTGGTTGCTTTCAGTGATTCCATAGTGCTACGAGCGATCTGACGACCACCACCTTGGTATGCTTGAGAAGACATATCATGGCGATCACCCAACACCCATTTACCACTGTCTAGTGCAGGCTTGATGACGTTTTCTACTAATTGAACACGCGCTGCGTACATCAGCAGCAACTCAGTCATGTCTTGCAGCTTCTCGCCCTCGTGTTCTTCTTTGACCAACGAGCGCATCTTCTCGGCAAGCACGGTACCACCGGGTTCACGAGTATTAACGATGTCAGCGACACCAGCTGTTTTCAATGTCTCAACGATGGCATTGATTGCTGTACTTTTGCCAGCACCTTCAAGGCCTTCAACCACGATAAATTTCGACTGATTCATAATTCTTTCTTTATTTGTTTTTTCTTAATTGCTTTAAGTAAGCTCGTACTGCACGGTTATGCTCAGTCAAACTCTTTGAAAATACGTGACCGCCGGTTCCACTCGCAACAAAATAAAGGTAGTTGCTCTTCTCTGGATTCAGAGCCGCGTTGATAGACGCTTTACCCGCCATCGCGATCGGTGTTGGCGGTAAACCGCTCATTGTATAGGTGTTGTACGGCGTTGGTGTGCGTAGATCTTTCTTACGAATATTGCCTTTGTAGCTATCGCCCATGCCGTAGATAACCGTTGGGTCAGTTTGCAAACGCATACGCTTGTTCAAGCGGTTAACGAATACAGAAGACACACGCTCACGCTCAGAAGCGACAGCAGTCTCTTTCTCGATGATAGACGCAAGAATTAAAGCTTCATAAGGCGATTTAAGAGGCAGTTTATCGGCTCTATTTTCCCACTCATCATTGACCACGTTCATTAGATCTCGGTGGGCACGTTTCAACAAATCTAAATCCGTTGTGCCATAGGTGTAGTGGTATGTTTCCGCTAAGAAAAGGCCTTCTAGCTTTTCATTTTCAATACCAAGCTTTTGTGCGATCTCTTTTTCAGAGACATCATTCAACGTCTGCTGAATGAATTCGTTGTCTTTTAGCTGAACAAGCCACTCGTCAAAACGACTGCCTTCTACAAAGGTAATGGTAAATTGGTGCTCCTTCCCTTCTACAAGCACTTGTAGCGCCTGCTCTAAGGTTAAACCCGGTTCAAGCAGGAATGTACCCGCTTTTACGTCTACAAGCTCAGGATGTAACTTACGGATTAATTTCTCATAAGGAGAAGCCTCGAAAAGCCCCTCGTTAATCAACTGGGCTAGAACGCGGTTAAAGCTGCTACCTGAAGCAACAGTCACGACTTGTGGTTTTTCTAATTGAATAACTTGTTTCAGGTTATCTTGCGCTTGGTTGTAAACATAAAAACCAGCAGCCGCGGCTGCGATTAGGCACAAGATAATAAAAATAAATAACTTTTTGATCACGAGTTTAGTTGTCCTTGAAGGCTACGAGTAACGGTTCCAATGTTGAATTGGGTATCACTAATACGGGTAACTGGGGCAACCCCTAAAATGGAGTTGGTCATGAAAACCTCATCAGCTTGCATGAGTTGAGATAAGCAGTAGTCACTAATAGTAACGGAAAGTTCAGCTTGATTCAGCGCGGTTAACACTTGCTTACGCATAACCCCAGCAACGCCACTTTGCGTCAGTTGAGGAGTGTGAATCGTCTGCCCTTTTCGCCAAAACAGATTAGCCATGGTGGTTTCAATCACGTTACCGGATATATCCAGAACCACGCCATCCACTTCACCGGCCTGATCCATTTCATCTTTCATCAAGATTTGCTCAAGGCGATTATTGTGCTTATGACCGGCCAATAATGGGCTCAAACCCAGTGCTTGTTGGCAGATACCGAGGTCTACACCGGAATCTTGCCACGCGGAATAATGATTTGGGTAATCAAATGTACTGATGGTTATCGTTGGCTTGGCGATATTCTTGGCACTGTAGCCACGACCGCCAGCCCCACGGCTAACGTGCAGCTTGAGCCCTGCTTTTTCATCATGAGGCTTGTTTTTATCTTGAAGATTCGTTGAACCATTAAGGCTCTTTGTACCAGGAAGCGCATTGTGTTGGATATGTTCAAGTGCATTATCGAGCCAAAGGTTAACCGTATTCCAATCAAGTTCGGAAATGCGTAACGCTTTAAGACAATCATCAACACGACGCTGATGATCGTGAAAATATTGAATCTGGCCATCTTGAACAAGCATGGTAGTAAAACAGCCGTCTCCATACTGAAACGAGCGATCTAAGATATCGACAGTTTGCTGACTTTCTCCATCAACCCAAAACATGTTTTTCCCCATAAAAAGAAACGGCTCAATGCTAAAGCATCGAGCCGTTTAAAAACAGTTCTAATTATGACTATCTACGATGTTTGACTCTTATATAAGATGATTAAATCTTTTTGAAGATCAAACAGCCGTTAGTACCACCGAAACCGAATGAGTTACATGCAGCATATTCCATACCGCTAACTTTACGCGCAGTGTGAGGTACTAAGTCAATATCTAAGCCTTCTTCAGGATCATCTAAATTGATTGTTGGTGGAACAATTTGATCAATTAGAGACATCGCAGTGATGATCGCTTCAGCAGAACCTGCAGCACCTAGAAGGTGGCCAGTCATTGATTTCGTAGAAGAAACCAAGACTTGCTTGCTGCCTGCTTCGCCAAGAGCACGCTTGATGCCCTTCACTTCCGCTACGTCACCTGCAGGAGTCGAAGTACCGTGTGCGTTAACATAACCGATTTGTTCACCAGTAATGCCAGCATCACGCATAGCCGCTTCCATTGCTAGTGCGCCACCAGAACCATCTTCACTTGGAGATGTCATGTGGTAAGCGTCACCCGACATACCGAAGCCAACTAGCTCACAGTAAATCTTAGCGCCACGAGCTTTAGCATGTTCATACTCTTCAAGAACCATCATGCCTGCACCGTCACCAAGAACGAAGCCGTCACGGCCTTTGTCCCATGGACGAGAAGCTTTTTGAGGCTCATCGTTACGAGTAGACAGTGCTTTAGCCGCACCAAAACCGCCCATACCTAGTGGTGTCGATGCTTTTTCAGCACCACCCGCTAGCATTGCGTCAGCATCGCCGTATGCAATCATACGAGCCGCGTGGCCAATGTTATGTAGGCCAGTCGTACATGCTGTAGAGATCGCGATGTTTGGACCGCGTAGGCCACGCATGATAGACATGTGACCCGCAATCATATTCACGATCGTCGACGGTACGAAGAACGGGCTGATTTTACGAGGGCCTTTTTCAGTTAGAGCCTTGTGACCGGCTTCGATCAAACCAAGACCACCAATACCAGAACCGATAGCAACGCCTACACGAGGAGCGTTTTCTTCAGTAATAGTTAGGGCTGAATCATCTAAAGCTTGAATACCTGCTGCGACGCCGTACTGGATGAACAAGTCCATCTTACGAGCATCTTTTTTAGTCATATACTCTTCGCAGTTAAAGTCTTTAACTAGACCTGCAAAACGAGTTGAGAAATTGGTTGCGTCAAAATGATCGATATTAACGATACCACTTTGACCAGCTAGCAGGGCTTTCCAAGAAGATTCTACAGTGTTGCCTACCGGCGACAACATACCCATGCCAGTGACAACTACACGACGCTTGGACACGATATTACACTCCGGGGATTGAGGTGATTTAAGATGAGGATAGATGAGTTAGATAAAACACAGGCGGTCGAGGTGACCGCCTGGGAGAGATTATTACTGAGCGCTAGTTACGTAATCGATAGCAGCTTGAACAGTAGTAATTTTCTCAGCTTCGTCATCTGGAATCTCAGTGTCGAATTCTTCTTCTAGAGCCATTACTAGCTCAACTGTGTCTAGAGAATCTGCACCTAGGTCATCAACGAAAGAAGCTTCGTTTTTAACTTCAGCTTCGTCTACACCTAGCTGTTCAACAATGATTTTCTTTACGCGTTCTTCGAGGTTGCTCATTTTTTCTTTTCCTTTACAGAGTTCGCTTTATGCGATGTTTTCCGTAGTTTATTCAATCTATTGAAAGTTGCAAGGTCAACTTTTCTGGTCAAACCACAATTTTCACGATTTTAACCGAAATTACGTATGATCTTGACTTAAATCATGCACAAATGTTGCACATAATTTACACCATGTACATACCGCCATTGACGTGAAGTGTTTCACCTGTGATATAAGCTGCCGCAGGTGACGCCAAAAATACCACAGCTTCAGCGATTTCGCGAGGGTCACCTAGTCGACCTGCTGGTACATTCGCCAAAGTTACTGCACGTTGGTCATCATTTAGCGCTTTAGTCATGTCAGTTTCGATGAAACCAGGTGCTACAGTGTTCACTGTAATACCACGAGACGCAACTTCACGAGCCATTGATTTAGTAAAACCAATTACGCCTGCTTTTGCAGCTGCGTAGTTAGCTTGACCAGCGTTACCCATAGTACCGACTACAGAACCAACGTTTACGATACGTCCTTGACGCTTCTTCATCATGCCACGCAATACAGCTTTAGACATGCGGAAGATAGGCGTTAGGTTAGTATCGATGATGTCATTCCATTCATCGTCTTTCATACGCATAAGTAGGTTATCACGAGTGATACCTGCGTTGTTAACCAGAATGTCAATCGCACCGAATTCATCGTTGATGGTTTTCAGTGTAGCTGCAATTGAGTCAACATCCGTTACATTAAGAGCAAGACCTTTACCGTTCTCACCTAGGTACTCACTGATTGCAGCAGCGCCGCCTTCAGACGTAGCAGTACCGATAACTTTAGCACCACGCTCAACTAAAAGTTCAGCGATTGCACGACCGATACCACGGCTTGCGCCTGTAACTAGTGCAACTTTGCCTTCTAAATTCATCATAACTTCTCTATTAAGTGTTTATTTACTTAGCAGCTTCTAGTGATGCAGTGTCATTAACTGCAGCAGCTGTCATAGTTTTTACGATTCGTTTTGTTAGACCGGTAAGAACTTTACCTGGGCCTAATTCTAGTAGCTTCTCTACGCCTTGCTCATTCATAGCTTGTACACCTTCAGTCCAACGAACTGGGCTGTACAGCTGGCGAACAAGTGCGCTTTTGATTTTTGCCGGGTCTGTTTCAGCAATAACATCAACGTTATTGATAACAGGCAGTGCCGGCGTGTTGAACTCTAGAGCTTTCAGAGCAACCGCTAGCTTGTCTGCTGCAGGCTTCATAAGGGCACAGTGAGACGGCACAGATACTGGTAAAGGAAGTGCACGTTTAGCGCCTGCTTCTTTACATAGTGCACCAGCGCGCTCTACTGCTGCTTTGTTACCCGCGATAACAACTTGGCCAGGTGAATTGAAGTTAACTGGAGACACAACTTCGTCTTGTGCCGCTTCTTCACACGCTTTAGCAATCGCTTCATCATCTAGACCGATGATTGCGTACATTGCACCAACGCCCGCAGGAACCGCTTCTTGCATCAGTTGACCACGTAGCTCAACCAGCTTGATCGCTTCTTTAAAGTCGATAACACCCGCACACACTAGTGCAGAGTATTCGCCTAGGCTGTGGCCGGCTAGGTTTGCAGGTTGCTCTAGACCAAGCTCTTGCCATACACGCCAGATTGCAACAGACGCTGTTAGTAGAGCCGGTTGAGTACGGAAAGTTTCATTTAGATTTTCTACTGGACCATCTTGAACCAATGCCCATAGATCGTAACCAAGTGCTTCTGAAGCTTCAGCAAATGTCTTTTTAACAACATCATACTGTTCGCCTAGGTCAGCAAGCATACCGATAGCTTGAGAGCCTTGGCCTGGGAATACGATAGCAAATTTGCTCATAGTAATTTTCCTTTAAGCAAAGCAAAAAATTGAATAAGGCACATAAGTTATGTGCCTTGTTTGTTGATTATCGCTTGGGGTTAGAATTTAACTAACGCAGAACCCCAAGTGAAGCCGCCACCAAACGCTTCAAGTAGAAGCGTTTGACCACGTTTAATTCGCCCGTCGCGAACAGCCTCATCAAGGGCCGTTGGTACGGTAGCTGCCGACGTATTGCCGTGCTTATCAAGAGTAATCACAACTTGATCAAGCGACATCGTCAGCTTTTTAGCGGTTGCCGAGATAATACGGTAGTTCGCTTGATGTGGAACTAACCAATCAAGCTCTGACTTATCCATATTGTTCGCCGCTAATGTGTCTTTCACTAGCTTAGAAAGCTGAGTTACCGCCACTTTAAATACTTCGTTGCCCGCCATGTGCAACCATTTGTCCGCATCACCGCCACGCTCTGGAACTTCTAGGCTTAGAAGCTCACCATATTTACCATCAGAGTAAATGTGAGTAGACAAAATACCTGGCTCTTCGCTTGCGCCAACAACCACCGCACCTGCAGCATCACCAAATAAGATGATAGTAGAGCGGTCAGTCGGATCACAGGTTTTTGACAGTGCATCCGCACCGATTACCAAAACGTTCTTACACATGCCAGTCTTGATGTGTTGATCAGCAACAGACAGTGCGTAGACAAAACCAGAACACGCCGCAGCCAAATCAAACGCAGGGCAGCCTTTGATACCAAGCTTGCCTTGTACCTGACATGCCGAAGACGGAAATGTGTGGCTACTGCTGGTTGTCGCAACGATGATTAAATCAATATCTTCTTTGTCGATACCTGCCATTTCAATGGCATTCTCAGCAGCGTAAAACGCCATATCCGCAACAGTTTCGTTTTCCGCTGAAATACGACGCTCTTTAATACCTGTTCTAGCAACGATCCACTCATCGCTAGTCTCTACCATTTTCTCTAAGTCTGCGTTAGTACGCACCTGAGATGGCAAGTAGCTGCCAGTACCTAAAATTTTGCTATACATGAAGACTAATAATGCCTCTCGAGTAAAACCGCTTCCAAACGATCGCTAATGCGACTGGGGACTTGTCGTTTGACCTCGTGTACTGCCTCACCAATCGCGTTGACGACTGCAGACACATCAGCACTTCCATGGCTTTTAATGACAATGCCGCGCAATCCTAACAAACTTGCGCCGTTATACTGGTCGGGGTTCAAGGTTTTTAATTCAGTAAATAGCTCAGAAAACAACATTCTGGCGATCCAACCCTTTATTGTTGAAGCCATCATGCGCGTTTTTAGCTTATCAATAAAGAGCTGAGCCGTACCTTCACACGTTTTTAAGCAGACATTGCCCACAAAACCATCACATACGACGACATCAGCAGCATCTTGAAGTAATTGATTACCTTCAATATAGCCTATGAAGTTCACAGACTGAGTATTCGACAACATTTCAGCGCATCGTTTTACAAGGTCATTGCCTTTGATTTCTTCAGCGCCGATATTCAAGATAGCGACACGAGGCACGCGACCTAAATGTTGTTCTGCTAATGCACTGCCCATTACGGCAAACTGAAACAGTGAATCCGCGTCACTAGAAACGTTCGCTCCTAAATCAAGCATCCATGTACGGTTGCCAGAAGCGGTAGGCAAAGCTGAAACCAATGCAGGCCTATCAATACCAGGAAGGAGTTTGAGTCGGAAACGAGATAACGCCATCAGTGCGCCGGTGTTGCCACCACTCACACAAGCATCAGCTTGTGACTCGGCAACCAGATCGATAGCAGCACGCATAGAGCTACCCTGACTGTTGCGTAGGGCCAGTGAAGGTTTTTCAGAATTGGAAATGACTCGATCACAATGCTGGATACTCAAACGAGAATCAGGCATTCGACCTAATGAAGATAATTGAGATGTGATCGCGTTTCGATCACCTATTAGAATGACTTTTAGCTCTGGGAAATACGACAGTGCCTGCACGGCGGCAGGCACTGTAACACGAGGACCGAAGTCCCCGCCCATTGCATCAAGCGCAACGGTTAGATTTTGCAAAGGTCAACCTTACTTGTTGATAACCTTTTTGCCGCGGTAGAAACCTTCGGCAGTCACGTTGTGACGTAGGTGAGTTTCACCTGAAGTTGCGTCTACAGAAAGTGCAGCTGTAGTTAGCGCATCGTGTGAACGACGCATGCCACGCATTGAACGTGATTTCTTGCTCTTTTGTACGGCCATTGACCCTACTCCTATGTAAATTCTTAAAGATACTTACTAATAAGTTACTTCTTTAAGTTTTTTAAAACATCAAATGGATTCGGCTTTTTATCTTCCTCAATTTCTTCAGGAAGTTCACCAAACACCAAGTTATTTGAGTTAACGCTACATTTCGCATCGTCGTGCATTGCTATTTGTGGCAATCCAAGGATGAACTCGTCTTCAACTAATTGAATCAGGTCTAACTCACCGTACTCGTTTAGATCTACCAAATCGTACTCTTCCGGTGCTTCCTCTTCACTTTTCTCGCTGTAAACAGGAGTATAAGTAAATTGGACATCGCACTCATGTGCGAAAACCTCATTACAACGTTGACACTCTAAATCGACTTCGACGTTAGCTTTACCAGAGATAACGACTAATCGTTGTTCATCAAGCCCAAATGACATTGAGACTTGCGCGTCACGTTTTACGCCTTCAGTTGTTTCGGTTAAACGCTTTAAAAGACTGACTTGAATGATACCATCCATATCGAGTCGTTTTTGAGCCGTTCTTGCCGGATCAACTGTACGCGGTATTTTTTCCTTTTGCATAGGGCGCGAATCTTATCTTCCAAATCGTGTTTAGTCAAAGGAAATGGCAAAAAAAATGTACTTTCCTACCTTTCCTGTTCAGAGCATTATGAATAGCAGGCTAAGTTACGTTATCCTGAACTAAATGCTTACACGAATTGTAAATTAAAATGAGAAATTACCAACTAGTTTTAGCTTCTACATCTCCATTTAGGCAAGAGATCCTCAAAAAACTACAGTTAGACTTTGTCACAGCGAAGCCTGACTGCGATGAAACGCCACTTCCAGAAGAGACTCCTCAACAATTGGTAATGCGTCTTGCTGAAACCAAAGCCAAGTCTTGTGCTGTCGAACAACCAAGCCTAGTGATTGGTTCCGATCAAGTATGTGTGATTGACGAAGAAATTATTGGCAAACCTCATACTCGTGAGAAAGCGATTGAGCAGTTGTCTCGTCAAAGTGGTAAGAGCATCACTTTCTATACTGGGATAACGGTATGGAACAGCGAGACCAGTAAAGCTGACACGCGTCTCGACACCTTTGTTGTGCATTTCCGCGATTTAACTGAGCAACAGATCATTTCTTATGTTGAGAAAGAGCAGCCTTATTACTGCGCGGGCAGTTTTATGTGCGAAGGGTTAGGTATTGCATTGTTTAAACAGATGGAAGGTAAAGACCCAAACACGCTGATCGGCTTACCTCTGATCGATTTAGTCGATATGCTTGAGGCACAAGGAATGAACGTGTTGTAAGCGATACTTACCACTCTGTTGGAGATTCCCTACTCCTTCCTTCGTCAGTCCAGGGAATGACGGAACGCGAATTTTATCTAATCCGCTAATGATATAGAACGTGACCTTAAAAAGTCGTCATCCTCAAGAGCGAGGAACGAGCGAGTTGGGGAGCTTCTGCAACATATGAAAATAAAAAAGGTTGACGATATTCGTCAACCTTTTCCATTTGATGCATATTATACTCAATTCACGAAAAATCTCGTATCTTCTTAAAGCTTACGTAAACCAGTTAAGGCTTTCTCTAGCCTTCTTTCCATTGGCGCCGAGATATCCATCTTCTCTTCGCTACCCGGGTGGGTAAACTTGATGTTGGCTGCATGTAAGAACAGACGATTCAGTCCTACTTTGCCCGTATAAGCATCGAAACGACGATCACCGTAACGATCATCCCAAGCTATTGGATGACCAGTATACTGAGCGTGCACACGGATTTGGTGTGTACGGCCTGTAATTGGGCTAGCTTGAATCAACGTCGCCTCTTGGAATTTCTCTAAAACCTTAAAGCGGGTTTCAGAAGCTTTACCATTCGGGTTCACTCGAACAATGCTATTCACTTCATTTTTTAACAAAGGTGCGTTGACGACTTTACAGCTGTTTTTCCATTCGCCCATCACTAAAGCGAAATAGTATTTTTGAACCGTTTTTTCACGGAACTGTGCTTGAAGGTGTCTTAGCGCCGAGCGCTTCTTAGCAACAAGCAAAATGCCAGACGTATCTCTATCAATACGGTGCACTAACTCAAGAAAACGAGCATCAGGGCGAAGAGCACGTAATGCTTCAATCGCGCCAAACTTCAAGCCGCTGCCACCATGAACCGCAGTACCTGATGGTTTATTGAGAATCAGCATGTGATCATCTTCATAGATGATGCACTGTTCCAATTCCGAAACCTTATTGAGTTTCGTACTCGGTACGTTCTCTTCCGTTTTCTCTTCAATAGTAACGGGAGGGATACGTACTAAGTCGCCAGCTTTTAGTTTGTACTCAGCCTTGATACGTTTCTTGTTAACGCGGACTTCGCCTTTACGCACGATTCGGTAAATCATGCTTTTCGGGATGTTTTTTAATTGGTTGCGTAAGAAGTTATCAATACGCTGACCAGCCATATCTTCGTCAATGTCGACAAATTGGACTTGGGTTCTAATTTCGCTCATTGGGTTATTGTATCACTGTCACTTTTGATAATTGAGATTTTCTTAACCCTATTCTGAACTTATTTATCTAAAATCCCGGCGACTCTATCCCTAAAAGGTCATTGAAGTTCTATATTTCTTTGATTCTTCGAACAAAAAAGCACCAAGCTTCCTGCAAATTAAAATATCAATTGATAAATTATTTATAGACAGTGAGTTAGAGCTATCAAAACCCAAACAAAAACTGTTTTTTTTACCGCATTACGACAAAGCAGATTGCTGTGTTTACCGACCACTGCTATAGTTCACAGCTGCTATCAATGGATTGACTAATATTTAAACAGCTAACCATTCATAAGCAAGTAAATGAGTAGATGACTCAGATTAGACAGTGCTGCAATCGGCGTAAGACACGGTCAACTGAGTTCCTTATCGCTCTACTCACGTACACTCATGTTGAGTATTCACCGCCACATCGCGGATCATAGGCTAACTCCCTATGATGACTGACGTGCCCCAGAGCATCCCTCTCCAGCCGGGAGGCTGCACCGATAAAGCCATGGGATCTGGCACCATGAGAAACGAACTAAAGCGATAAGACCAATGATGAAAATAAGAAAAGACAATGAGAATTTCTAAATGAAAAGAATGTTAATTAACGCAACTCAAAAAGAAGAGTTGCGTGTCGCTTTGGTTGATGGCCAGCGACTGTTCGATCTAGATATCGAAAGTCCAGGTCACGAATCAAAGAAAGCGAATATCTACAAAGGACGTATTACCCGTATTGAACCAAGCCTAGAAGCGGCATTTGTTGATTACGGCGCAGAACGTCACGGTTTCCTCCCTCTTAAAGAAATTGCCCGCGAATACTTCCCTGAAGGTTATACATACCAAGGCCGTCCTAGCATTAAAGAAGTGCTAAGAGAAGGACAAGAAGTAATCGTACAAGTTGAGAAAGAAGAACGTGGTAGCAAAGGCGCTGCACTGACAACTTTCATCTCTTTGGCGGGTAGTTACTTAGTTCTTATGCCAAATAACCCTCGCGCTGGCGGTATTTCTCGTCGTATCGAAGGTGATGAACGCACTCAACTGAAAGCAGCATTAAGCACTCTTGAGCTTCCTCAAGGTATGGGCTTAATCGTGCGTACAGCGGGTGTAGGCAAAAGTGCAGAAGAGCTTGAGTGGGACTTGAACGTTCTATTGAATCACTGGGGCGCTATCAAGCAAGCTTCTGATTCAAATGCAGCTCCTTTCCTTATTCACCAAGAAAGTAACGTTATCGTTCGTGCGATTCGTGACTATCTACGTCGTGATATTGGCGAGATTCTAATCGACAGCAATACTATTTTTGAACGTGCACAAGCGCACATTCAATTAATACGCCCAGATTTCATGAATCGCGTTAAGAAATACGATGGTGAAGTACCACTATTCAGCCATTACCAGATTGAAAGCCAGATCGAATCTGCTTTCCAACGTGAAGTTCGTCTTCCATCTGGTGGTTCTATCGTAATCGACCCAACAGAAGCTCTGACTTCTATCGATATCAACTCTGCTCGTGCAACAAAGGGCGGCGATATCGAAGAAACAGCACTTAACACTAACCTAGAAGCAGCCGATGAAATTGCACGTCAATTACGTCTACGTGACCTAGGTGGTCTTGTTGTTATCGACTTTATCGATATGACTCCGGTTCGCCACCAACGCGAAGTAGAAAGCCGTCTACGTGATGCCGTTCGTTTAGATCGCGCACGTGTTCAGATTGGTCGTATTTCTCGCTTTGGTCTTCTAGAGATGTCTCGTCAACGTTTGAGTCCATCACTAGCAGAAGCAAGCCACCACATTTGTCCTCGTTGTACAGGTACTGGTGTTGTTCGTGATAACGAATCTCTAGCACTATCTGTTCTACGTCTGATCGAAGAAGAAGCTCTAAAAGACAACACTGCGCAAGTTCTTGCTGTAGTCCCTGTTCCTATCGCTTCTTACCTATTGAACGAAAAACGTCGCTCAGTAAACCACATCGAGAAGAACCAAGAAGTTAAGATCACTGTAGTTCCTAACTCTGACATGGAAACACCGCACTTTGAGGTTATCCGTGTTCGTGAAGGTGAAGAGTTCGACCTACTGTCTTACTTGCTGCCTACCAAGCTAGAAGCTCTAAAAGAAGCAGAAAGCAAAGAGCCTGCAGAACAGACTATTCGTCCTAAGAAGATCGAAGAGCCAGCTCTTAAAGGCTTCGCAGCTCCTGCTCAATCAGCACCGACTCCTGCTCCAGCTCCTAAAGCTGTAGAAGAGAAAAAAGCTGAATCAGCAGCGACTCAAGAACCAGGTTTAGTTGGTCGTTTCTTCAAAGCTATCGGTAGCTTCTTATTTGGCTCTTCAACTCAAGAAGAGAAAAAAGAAGAAGAGAAGCAAGAAGAGAAACCTAAGAACAATCGCAACAACGGCAACCGTCAACGCCGTGATCGTAACGATAACCGTCGTCGTAACCAACGTGGTGACCGTGGTGAACAACGTGGTGAGCGTGGTGACAATCGTAACGAAAACCGTGACAACAAACGCCGTCGTAAACCAGTTCGTGATGAGAAACCTGAAGAGCAGAAAGAAACTGCTCCACAGCAAAATCGCCAGCCTCGTAAGCCTAAGCAAGACCGTCGCAATAAGTCACGTGATGAGCAGAAGCAACGCGAAGAGCTAGCACCATCTAAATTAGCAGAAGAAGGTCTACAGCTAGCGGCAGAAGCTCAAGCTGATAAACTAGAAGCGCCTAAGGCTAAGCCAGAAGCGAAAGCAGCTAAGATTAAAGAGCGTCGTCAGCGTCGTAAACTGAACAAACAAGTTCGTATTAAAGACCAACAAGCTGAAGCTTCAGAAAACTCGTCAAATGAGTCTGCTGTTGCTAAAGAACAGTCTATTGCGAAAGAACAATCAGTAGCTCAAGAGCAAAAAGTTGCGGAACAAGTAGAAGCAACTCAAGCAAACGCTGATGAACAAACAGAACAGGAAGAGCCGAAGCAACGTCGCAACCGTCGTTCTCCACGTCACCTACGTGCAAGTGGTCAACGTCGTCGTCGCGGTCGTGATCGTCGTCCTAACCCATTCCGCCTACGTAAAGGTGGTGTAGCTTCTCCAGAGATGGCTATGGGTAAAGTGATGCCTCGCTTCATTCCAAAACCTCACCATAATCAGGCAAAACCTGAAGTGGCTGAAGTTCAAGTAGCAGTTGAAACTCAAGTTGCTGTACAAGAGCAAAACGTAGCTCAAGAGACGGCACCACAAAGTAACACAGCTATGGCTGGCGGCTTTGCATGTCCTGAACTTGCGATGGGTAAAGTCATTATCCGCCGTGAAGAAGCTGAAACTGTCGTTGAAACTCAGGTAACTGAAGTTCCTGCGGTAGTTGAAACTGAGAAAGTTGAAACTCCAGTGATTGCTGAAACTGCGAAAGTTGAATCGCCTGTTGTAGCAGAAGCTGTGCAAGTAGAAGCAACACCAGTTGTTGAAGCTGAAGCACCTAAAGCTGAAAGTGTAAAAGTAGAAGAAGCTCCTGTGGTAAAAGCAGAAGCTCCTAAAGCGGCACCAAAGGCAGCTGTTGCTAAAAAACAAGCAGGTTCACCAATGACTAAAGCTCCTGGTCCTCAAGAGATCAAAGAGATTCAAGTTGTTGCGGCTCCATTCCGTACTGAGCGTTTTGTATCGAAAGGTGCAGGTAGCCAAGCAGCGTCAAATAAAGCCGGCGCAGGCATGACTAAACCTCAATACTAATGAGCTTCGCAGAGTAATCTGCAGAGAACTATCTAAGGGCGACTTATTCATAAGTCGCCCTTTTTTTATATCCACAGTTCCGATTAGTTATAATAGATATATTGCTCAAAATAGGGTTCAACCTTGAACTTAATCACATTTTTGGGTAGCATTCGCGCACTTATATTTTCGACACTTAGCTATTGCCGCTCTTTTTCATCACTGTTTGGCTACGCAATACACTCGTGTCGGTAAACCCATTTTAAGCATAGCTGAGCAAACATGTTCGAATTCCCACAATTTTCAAAGCACTCTGTAAAAAATGATGTGCTTTCAGGTCTTACCGTAGCCTTAGCTCTAGTACCTGAAGCCGTAGCATTCGCCTTTGTTGCAGGCGTTGACCCAATGGTTGGTCTTTACGCAGCATTCATCGTAGGTTTAATCACTTCTGTCTTCGGCGGTCGTCCAGGTATGATTTCTGGTGCAACTGGCGCAATGGCTGTTGTAATGGTTAGCCTAGTAGCAACCCATGGCGTTCAATACCTATTTGCGGCAGTTATGCTAGCCGGCCTTCTGCAAATTGCAGCGGGTGTATTTAAGCTAGGTAAATTCATCCGTATCGTTCCGCACCCAGTAATGATTGGTTTCGTGAACGGTTTAGCGATCGTTATCTTCTTAGCGCAGCTTGGACAATTTAAAGCACCAGACGTAACAGGTGCGCTAACTTGGTTACCAAGCGGTCAAATGACACTAATGCTAGGTCTAGTCGCACTCACTATGGGTATCATCCACTTCCTACCTAAGCTCACTACAGCAGTACCTTCTTCATTGGTAGCTATTGTTACAGTAACAGCTTTGGTTGTAGGCCTTGATCTTGAAACTCGCACTGTTGTTGATTTCCTACGTACTATGTCTGGTGACGAAGCAGCAACACTAGCGGGCTCTCTACCAACATTCTCTATTCCAGCAGTACCGTTTAGCCTAGAAACGCTATACATCATCCTGCCTTACGCAGTGATTCTTGCAGCGATTGGTCTAATCGAATCACTACTAACGCTAACCGTACTAGACGAAATGACAAACACTCGTGGCCAATCTAACCGCGAATGTGTTGGTCAAGGTATGGCGAACGTGACGTGTTCAGTATTTGGCGCGATGGGTGGTTGTGCGATGATCGGTCAATCGATGATCAACGTAAACTCAGGTGGTCGTGGTCGTCTTTCAGGTATCGTAGCGGCAGTTGCACTACTGATGTTCATCCTGTTCGGCTCTGCACTGATTGAAATGATTCCTCTAGCAGCACTTGTGGGCGTTATGTTCATGGTTGTTATCGGTACGTTTGAATGGGCAACCTTCAAGTTGGCACGTCGCGTTCCTAAGCAAGACTTCTTCGTTATCGTCCTTGTAACTGTAGTTACAGTACTAACAGACCTTGCGGTAGCAGTTGGTGTGGGTGTTGTTGCTTCTGCACTAATGTTTGCATGGCAACATGCTAAGCACATCTACGCAGACACATCGGTTAACGCTGAAGGCTCTAAAGAGTACAAAGTTAACGGTCCAATCTTCTTTGGTTCAACCGCTAACTTCCTTGAGTTGTTTGACTCATACAACGATCCACAAGATGTTATCGTTGATTTCGCAAACTCACGCGTTACTGACCACTCTGCTATTGAAGCGATCGACACGATTGCTGACCGTTACGCGGCACTAGGTAAAACACTTCACCTTCGCCACCTAAGCCAAGACTGTGTTGCTATGCTGCACAAAGCCGGTAGCTTAGTTGAAGCGAACGTTGCAGAAGACCCAATCTACAAAGTAATGTCTAAGTAAGCTTAGTCATAGCTTAAAGCTAGATTTAGAAAGGCCGACATTCAATGTCGGCCTTTTTTATATCGATGAACCTTGATACTTTATCGCCCACCAAGAACACAGCCTCTACACTATATTGAACGCAGTATCGCTTCGCTCGACTCTTCGATTAAATCCAACACTAATTCAAAGCCATTCCCCTCACCATAATAAGGATCGGGAATTTCTTGATATTGTGACTCTCCAAAACTCAAAAATAACGCGAGCTTGTATTGGAGGTGAACTGGACACTGGCTCACTAAGTCATCTAAATTCGCCTTGTCTGCCGCAAGTATCAGGTCAAACTCTTCGAAGTCATTATCTACCACTTTACGAGAAGTAATCCCTTTAAAGCTGTAGCCTCGCTTCTCTCCTGCTGATTTTGAACGTGAGTCTGGCGCGTTGCCTTGATGAAAGCCAATTGTCCCAGCGGAGTCGACCGTTACATTAATATCCATCTGCTGAGCTTTCTTTCTCAGCACCGCTTCACCTGTTGGCGAACGACAAATATTCCCCATACAAACCACGAGTATCTTTTTCATCCGTAATCACCTGTTCTTCCGATGGTTTTTGCTATCGTTAAGTTAGGCTATGATAGGCGTAATCACAACTTAAAAGGATTTGTTATGTCGACCGAAGACAACAAAGAACAACGCCATAAAGCAAGACAACAGAAAGTAAAAGAGCAAGTCGATGCACGTGTTGCAGCAGCGCAAGAAGTGAAAGGACTGTTATTGGTTATTACTGGCAACGGTAAAGGGAAATCGACATCAGGTTTCGGTACGATTACACGTGCAGTCGGTCACGGTAAGAAATGTGCCGTTGCTCAGTTTGTAAAGGGAACTTGGGATAACGGTGAAAAGAACGTTCTTCAAAAACTCGATGTAGAGTTCCAAGTGATGGGTACAGGCTTTACTTGGGAAACTCAAAGTAAGGCAAAAGATATTGAAGCCGCACAGCGCGTATGGAAAGAGTGCCAACGCATGCTAGCTGATGAGTCGATTGATGTAATTCTGTTTGATGAGCTGACGTACATGGTGAGCTATGGCTACATTGAATTGGATGAAGTGGTAGAAGCTCTGAATAACCGCCCTAAAATGCAATCAGTGATCATCACAGGCCGTGGAGCGCATCGAACTTTAACGGACATGGCCGATACCGTGTCTGAAGTTCGTAACGTTAAACACGCTTTTGAATCTGGTGTTAAAGCTCTGCAAGGCGTTGACTGGTAATTGCATTCAACCAGAGATCCCCGACTCGGTCATTCTTCCCTCTCGAGGATGACGACCACTAGACTGTCACGCCCTTGAACAAGGCACTAATACCTATCGTCATTCCCTAATGCGAGGGGCGAGCTTCATAGGGAATCTCTCTTGGGTATTATCGGCAGCCAAACAAAAGCGCCATTCCTCGTAATAAGGAATGGCGCTATTTATATGCTATTTATTTAAAATGGCGATTAGTTAAACAAGCCTTTGAGTAAACCATTGACTGCATCTCTAGTTTTCTCATCTTTGATCTTGTCACCGTATTTTTCTTCAAGTTTCTTAATACCGCGATCAATCTCTTTTTCAGCTTTCTGTTTCAACACATCATCAAAAACAAGCCCAAATTTCGGGTCAGCCCACTGGCCGGTTACCTTAATTGGAATCGTCACATCTTTGAGATCATCAATGCTCTTACCACCCTGGCCTTCAAGCGAACCAACAATTGACGTGCGAACCAGGAAGTCGACCGTTTCATTGATGAAGTTTGCTTTACCTTGACCTGTCACGCGTAAAAGAGGCGACTGTGCCGATAAGTCGTTCGTTGAAACCCAACCTTTATCAACCTTGAGTGTTGCTTTCATTGCACTAAAATCTGTCTTTTGAGACTCATCTTTGCTTTCGACTTTTTCGCCTTTGATCTTAGCGTAGTTTTCTCTAATCAGTTGCGCGATGTTGATGCCATTAACCGCACCATCTTCAAAGTTAATCGCAATAGTACCTACCAAGTTCTTCTTGATTCCTGTTGGCGTCAAGCTCTTACCTTTAACGTTAACATCGATATTACCGGTACCTTCCAGCGTATCGTTGTTCGCTACGTCAACCAGTAACGGTTGTACTTTTACGCCTTTAATCTTTTTCTTAGCCGTGTAAGTCGCAGGCGTCTTGCGTGCATCTAATCGTGCTGTTGCCGAGATAGAGCCTTGGTAAAGATTCGAGGTAAACGATGTCAGATCTGCGATACCACGGTTAACTGAGAACGCCGTTTTCACGTTCTGCATTTTTGCGTTGTTCGCCTTGAACTTATCGATTGTGATATTACCTTTCACATCGAGCGTTTTCAGAGCTGACAGATCAGGTTCTACTTCTTTCGCAGGAGCCGAGTTATCTGAACTTGACGTCGAAGAAGCTGTAGTATTTGAAGTTGAGCCACCAGCAGAATCAGAAGGCGCAGCGCTCGCTGTTTCTTCTGTATTACCTAGGCCTAAGAACTCATCTAAATCGATGTTCGGGCTATGAAGAGAAAAACGAACCTTTGGTATTTCAGATAAAGTGATGTCCGCTTTACCGTCTAGTGCGATAGCGTTAGCTTGCAGCTTCTCTAGCACAAAGCTCAAGTGACTCTTCGTTAGATCAAAGCTTAAGTCAGACAGCATATCCACTTTCATTGGTGATTGAGGAAGCGTTTCACCTTTGAATGTTGAGTCTAATGTTAACTTGTTCAGTGTAACTTTTGAGATCGCGCTATCGACAGTTAAGTCACCGCCACCTTTAAGATCAAGGTCAAGACCAGCAGCATTACCAATCACCGCATAAGTCAGTTGGTTAACCTTATCGAACTCAAACGTATTTAAGCCAATCTTCGCTGACTCGATCGACGTTGGTGGATCATTGAACTTCGCATTAAGGTCAATATTTCGTAATGCGTAGCTTGCAAAGCCTTCCGCTAATTTGAATTCAGCACTGCCATTTGCAGAGAACTTCTGTTGGTTGTTTTCACCAGAAGCCGCAAATGTCGCGGTCGTCCATGTATCAACGGCAAACTCAGAAAGACTCAAAGACACATCGTATAGCTTAGTGAATGAACCTGCTTGCTTGTCGTCCATCTCAAACAATGCGTTTGAGACTGTTACACCTGCAAGATTGATCGTCCAGCCAGATGTGTCTGTAGAAGTTTGCTCTTGAGGCGCCGGTGTTGCTTCAGAACTTGTATCCGCTGCAGGTTCAGACTCCTTAGGAGCAGACACTTGTGTGAGCGCATCGATGTTCTTGCGACCATCTTTAAGCGTTTCTAAATAAAATTCTGCACCATCTAGAGTGATATTGCCGATCTCTAGTTGATTGCTAAATAGCGGAGTAACCGAAACATCAACGCCAACCGTATCAACCTTAAACAGGTTTGGTTGAGTGAACCCTTCAGGGTTACGTAATTCAGTTTGACCAAGTTCGAAGCCAATAGATGGGAAGAATTGCCAACTGATATCACCCTCGATCACGAGCTCTAGGCCTGTGTGTTTTTGGGCTTGTTCGACAATTAATGGCTTAAATTGGTTGGGATTCACTAACAGCACTAGTGCCAGAATTGCTGCAACGACAACAAACACTGGTACAGCTATGAAAATGAGTAGTTTCTTCATCCGCATATTCCTTGCTTAGATTCCAAAAGAAAGTGGCACTATAAAAGTGCCACTGATTCGGTAAAAAATAAAGCTAAGTGAGTCACTTAGGCAAAATTTTGTTCGATTAAGACTTCAACAACTTCGCAATATGCGCTTTTAGCACATCAATCGCAATACGGTTTTTACCACCACGAGGAACGATGATGTCTGCATGTTGTTTTGAAGGCTCGATAAACTGCATGAACATTGGGCGTACTGTTTCTTGGTATTGTTTAAGTACCGTATCCATTGTTCGACCACGCTCTTCTACATCACGCTTAACACGACGTAGTAGACAGATGTCCAACGGTGTATCCATAAATACGCTTGCGTGCATTAGTTTACGAAGACGCGGGTCTGTCAGAAGCAGAATACCTTCTAAAATGATCACTTTCTTAGGAGTAAGTGTAGTCGTTTCAGAAGTGCGTGTGTGCTCTGTGTAGCTGTATTCAGGAACTTCTACGGCATTGCCACTCATTAGCTGCTGTAGATGTTCGCATAAAAGGTCATGATCTAGTGCATTTGGGTGGTCGTAGTTAGTTTTAACTCGCTCTTCCATACTCAAGTGACTTTGGTCGCTGTAATAGCAATCTTCCGTGATAACACCAATTTGATGGTCGCCTACTTTTTCGCGCAGCTCATTATAAATCGTACTCGCGATCAGGCTTTTTCCTGAAGCTGAAGCGCCAGCGATACCTACGATGACACATTGATTATTATCAGACATTAATTTGCACCCGATATGGTTTGGTGGTGGGAATAGATAAACCGCCTGATTATAGGGGCTAAAGCATATAGATTCTAGTCGCGATGTTAGCTAATTGCAGTCAAATTGATGATCTCAATACATTTACTTAAAACAATCGTTTGCTTTCAAATAACTTAAATACAACTATATGCACAACCCCTATGGCTATCCACCTAATCCAACCGTTGTTTATCTCACCCAAACGTGATTTACACACCTTTGTGATCAGCCATTGCTATTCAACCATCGAGAAGTTAATCGCCTCTGGTCTCGCCTTACCAGTCCAGAACATCTTCGCAGCCACGTTCTCAGCAAGCTCTAAGTAATGACGCGTGTGTTCACTGTCTGGACGACGTATAACGGTTGGGCAACCTGCATCAATATCTTCCCGTACATCAAGGTGCAGCGGAATTTGCGCTAAGATATCGAGGTAAAACTCTTCTGACATGGCTTCCGCGCCACCAGCGCCAAAGATATGCTCTTTCTCGCCACAGTGGCTACAGATATGGTAGCTCATGTTTTCCACTAAGCCTGCCACTGGCACGCTCACTTTATCAAACATCGCCACACCTTTACGCGCATCGGCTAATGCCAAATCTTGAGGGGTGGTCACCACAACCGCGCCCGTCACTGGGATCTGCTGCGAAAGCGTTAGCTGAATATCACCCGTACCCGGTGGCATGTCGATAACAAGGTAATCCAATTCTGGCCATACGGTTTCATTCACGAGCTGACCTAACGCCTTAGCCGCCATTGGACCACGCCAGATAGCTGCATCATCTTTTGATACAAGGTAACCGATAGAATGCGTAAAAATGCCGTGCGCCTCGATTGGCATCATCCATTTGTTGTTCTGCACTTCTGGTTTTGCGTCTAGCTGACCGAGCATCATCGGCACAGATGGACCATAGATATCCGCATCCAACAAGCCCACTTTTGAACCTGACTTAGATAACGCAAGCGCAAGGTTTACCGAAGTTGTCGATTTACCCACCCCACCCTTTGCCGACGTCACGGCGATAATGTTCTTAACGCCCTTCAAAGGTGTCGCGACTGTTGTTTCTAGCGCAGACGGCTTCACTTTTACTTCAAACTGAAAAGCGCTAACAAGTTGCTGTTCAATCTGGGAGTGGATCCACTGTTCCAGTTCAACCGCGAGCTGATTGGCAGCAAAAGGCAAGGTAATAACAAATGACCCACGCGGATCAACCGATACAATATTTTGGTGTAGCGCCCACTCTGGGATGAGGATTGGTGACTCGAACTCATTCAACCATGAACAGAAATCTTGCTTAGAAGTAAAGTTACGCATTGGGGCTCCTTTTTTTATTTATGCTATCACCCACGAGATGAAGACTGAACCCCTAAAAAACTAGGGGAATCCTTTGTCTGATACCTTGGCGTATCACACGTTATAAAGTAGTATTACCTCTCAAAATTTATACCTATCAAAAAAGCGAATTATTAAGTATGGCAACTGATCCAAGACAACTTTTGGTAACTTGTGCGCTTCCGTACGCTAACGGCTCTATTCACCTTGGTCATATGCTTGAGCATATCCAAGCTGATATCTGGGTTCGATACCAGCGTCTACGTGGCAACACTGTAAACTTCATCTGTGCTGACGATGCTCACGGCACGCCAATTATGCTTAAAGCTCAACAGATGGGTATCACGCCAGAAGAGATGATCGCTGCTGTTAGTGAAGAGCACCAAAAAGACTTCGCTGGCTTTGATATCAGCTTTGATAACTACCACAGCACACATAGCGAAGAGAACCGTGAACTGGCTTCTCACATCTATCTCGAACTTAAAAAGAACGGCTTCATTTCTAGCCGTACTATTTCTCAGCTTTTCGATCCTGAGAAAGAGATGTTCCTACCAGACCGCTTCGTAAAAGGTACTTGCCCTAAGTGTAAGTCAGAAGACCAGTATGGTGATAACTGTGATAACTGTGGTGAGACATACAGCCCAACTGAGCTAATTAGCCCTAAATCAGCGGTTTCTGGCGCAACTCCAGTAATGAAAGATTCTGAGCACTTCTTCTTCGATCTGCCTCAGTTCGAAAGCATGCTAAAAGAGTGGACTCGTTCTGGCTCTCTACAGAATGAAACTGCAAACAAAATGCAGGAATGGTTCGAGTCTGGCCTGCAACAGTGGGATATCTCACGTGATGCACCTTACTTCGGTTTCGAAATCCCAGGCGAGAAAAACAAATTTTTCTACGTTTGGCTAGACGCTCCTGTTGGCTACATGGCTTCTTTCAAGAACCTATGTGACAAGCGCGACGATCTCAACTTTGACGAGTACTGGAAGAAAGACAGCACAACTGAGCTTTACCACTTCATCGGTAAAGACATCGTTTACTTCCACAGCCTATTCTGGCCTGCAATGCTAGAAGGCGCTGGTTTCCGTAAGCCAAACAACGTATTCGTACACGGCTACGTAACGGTGAACGGTGCGAAAATGTCTAAGTCGAAAGGCACATTCATTAAAGCAAGTACGTACTTAAATCACCTAGACCCTGAGTGTCTACGCTACTACTACGCTGCGAAACTAAACAGCCGTATCGATGACCTTGACCTTAACCTTGAAGACTTCACTCAACGTGTAAACGCGGATGTAGTAAACAAGATTGTTAACCTAGCGTCTCGTAACGCAGGCTTCATCACTAAGCGTTTCGAAGGCAAGCTTTCTGCTGAATTTGCAGAACCAGAACTTTACAACGAATTCGTTGCTGCTGCAGAGCGTATCGGTCAGCTATACGAAACTCGTGAGTTCAGCCGCGCTATCCGTGAAATTACTGCACTAGCTGATAAAGCTAACCAGTACATCGACGAAAAAGCACCTTGGGTTCTTGCAAAAGAAGAAGGTAAAGAGAAAGAGCTTCAAGAAGTTTCTTCTGTCGGTATTAACCTATTCCGCGTGCTAATGGCTTACCTGAAACCCGTTATGCCAGAGCTTGCGGCTCGCACTGAGGCTTTCCTAAACGAAGAACTAACGTGGGAAGCGATTGCTACACCGCTAACTGATCACGAAATCACTAAGTTCAAAGCGCTGTTTAGCCGTATTGATCCGAAGAAAGTGGAAGCAATGATCGAGTCTTCCAAAGAAGATGCAGCCGCAGAAGCAGCTGCGAAAGAAAAAGCAGAAGCTGAAAAAGAGCAAGCAAGCCAAACTGAGCTAGACAAAGAGCCAATCGCAGACGAGATTGAATTCGATGCCTTTGCAGCAGTCGATATGCGTATTGCTCGTATTATCTCATGTGAAGAAGTACCAAAAGCGAACAAGCTACTGAAGTTCCAACTGGACATCGGTGGTGAAACTCGCCAAGTATTCTCTGGTATCAAGTCAGCGTACAAACCTGAAGAGCTAGAAGGCAAGCTAACTGTCATGGTAGCAAACCTTAAACCTCGTAAGATGAAGTTTGGTATGTCTGAAGGCATGATCCTAGCTGCTGGTCCTGGTGGCAGTGACTTGTGGATCCTTGAACCACACGAAGGTGCTCAACCTGGCATGCGTGTAATGTAGCTCTGGCTTCAGTCAGATAACAAGCACTCATAGCGAAATCCCTAATGCACTTTTAACTTGAATGAGTTGATAAGCATTGGGGATTTTTTATATCTACCGAAAATAAGCGTTCTCTGTTAGAGTCGCCGTCAACTATGCTATGTAGAGTAGAAATTTGTTTGCCGACAATAACGGGCTAACCAACACCTTTTACTCTTCAAACCCTTTTTAGGAATCCCCAGTGACTAACAACGAAATCTTGCGTCGTATTCAACACGCGCTAAACCTTAAAAATGCACAGATCATTAAAGCTATCGAGCAAGCTGATGTGACCGTTGCTCATGACCAAGTGATTAATTGGCTAAAAGACGACAACGACAAGTCATGCTCTAAGATGAAAGATAAAGAGTTAGCGGTATTCCTAAATGGTTTTATCAATATTAAGCGTGGCAAAAAAGAAGGTGTTCAACCTAAACCTGAAGTTGCTCTGACTAACAACATGATTTTCATGAAGCTGCGTATTGCGTTGAACATGAAAGCAGAAGATGTATTAGATATATTAGAAGTGGTAGGCATCAGCCTAAGTAAGTACGAGATTGGTGCCTACTTCCGTAAGCCAGAGAACAAGAACTACAAAGTATGTGAAGACCAACTACTTTGCGATTTTCTAAATGGCGTGCAATTTACTAACCGTCCAGACTCAGAAGAGTTTGCAGGGTAAGTTACTGCCTATTGATACGTTTTCACCAACTATCAATAAATAAAAAGCGGCGAGATAATTTGATTATCTCGCCGCTTTTTCGTTTCTTTACGTCGTTTACTCAATAAGTAAAACAACCGAACAATACTTTTATGAAAAGACTTAGCTGTCGTCTTCAGTAAAGTTTGTCGGTAACGTTGTCTTCATCTCGTTCCAAATCTGTGCGCTTGCGATACCGTAGTTACGAATCACAAGTGGTAAATTCTCACGCTCACCGCTTTCACAAATAACAAACAAGTTTTTGTAGAACTCCATGGCTAAACGACGAGCTTCTGGGTTAGAGAAGTAGTAGCTGCCAACACGGTCGTACAACTTACGAACACCATTGAAGATCAGGCCATAAATTTGGTTACCTGAATGGAATGCTAAACGTTGGAAAAGCATGTAATCGTAGAAGTTAAAAGTTTTAGCAATTAAGATCGTTTGACGCTTCGCTTCATCTTTTTCTACGTCTTCTTTCACCGATTGTTTGATCTTGTCAGCATATGGCGACGATTCTAAGAATTCATCCCAAGTAGGTGCCGCAAGTAAAGATTCACAAGATTCAATTACGTTAGTAATCGTACGCTCTGAAGCCTCTTTATTTGCTTTGAATGCATAACGCATAAAGATAGGGCTGATGTTAGTACGAGCAGCAAGCAGGTCTTCTACCATTTTACTTGCGTTATCAACGTCCAACGTCATTAATGTATCAAGGATATGAAGACCTGACGTTTCCATAAACTGATTAACTTTAGTTGGCTTACCGTGTTGGATTGTCAACCAACCATCACGAGCAAGACGCTGAAGTACTTCACGAAGCGTAGTACGTGTAACACCAATCAGCTCAGAAAGCTCACGCTCTGCGGGCAAGATAGAACCTGGAGCGAAACGGCCATTCCAAATACTTTCAATGATATACTTTTCTGCAAATCCTGCCGGGCTCTTTGCCTTAATGACCATCTACACTTCAATCCAATTTAATTATTTTGTTCTAATTTACTCATCATACCACTAGTTAACACCCTGCGGAAATACCCCCAAAAAATTTTACTCACTCAAAACCCAAGTAGAGTTAAAACTCTAAAGTTCAGCACACGTTTGCACTCAAGGTTTGGATAGCAAGCGACTACAAACCATCATTTAAACAAACCATTAACACAACAAATTCTTTTTAAAATCAATGAGATTGGTCATATTTTTAAATCTATTAATTTGCAATATTAAGTTGTAATAATCATATATAAGCCGTCGTTATTCTGTAAATTTTAATCATTTCGCTGAAATATTGATTCTAGTCGGTTTTTATCACATTTTAAGTGGTATGCTTGCGCTACTTTGATCGCGTTTCTCAACAAAAAAGAGGTATTTTTAGTGCTACAGGGGTTTTCCTGTTGACTAAATGTTATCTAAGAGTAGAGTTGCGCTCAAAAATAAGCAGTGCTTGAGTTTCTAAGGGAGTGACTTGGCAAGACCACAGAACATTACATGGAATGTAGTTTTTCTAAGTCACTGTTAGTTATAGGTTTTAACTAAATCTACAGCTCGATTCTCAAAATGTTGTATTGCTTGTCTATTCATAATCAACATAAAAGAGTATTAACATGCCGATGTCTCTCGGAAACGCTTTTATCAAAAACTTCCTTGGTAAAGCTCCTGATTGGTATAAACTTGCCATCATTTCCTTTTTAATCATCAACCCGTTTGTTTTTTTCCTAGTTGACCCATTTGTTGCGGGGTGGCTATTAGTGGTTGAGTTTATTTTCACTCTAGCTATGGCTCTAAAGTGCTACCCTCTCCAACCCGGTGGCTTATTGGCAATTCAAGCCGTCGCCATTGGCATGACTAAACCAGAAATGGTTTATCATGAGCTACAAGCAAACCTACCAGTATTACTCTTACTCGTATTCATGGTTGCTGGCATCTACTTCATGAAAGAACTACTTCTGTTCATTTTTACGAAGATCCTGCTCGGTATCCAATCCAAAATTCTACTCTCTGTCGCTTTCTGTGTCGCCGCAGCATTCTTGTCTGCCTTCCTAGATGCGCTGACAGTAATCGCCGTAGTCATTAGCGTTGCAGTGGGCTTCTACTCTATCTACCACAAGGTTGCATCAGGTAAGGGCACAACGTCTGCGCACGATCATACTCATGATGAAGAGATCTCTGAGCTAACACGTGATGACCTTGAAAACTACCGCGCATTCTTACGTTCACTACTTATGCACGCCGGTGTTGGTACTGCTCTGGGTGGTGTAATGACCATGGTAGGTGAACCACAAAACTTAGTAATTGCTAAGCAAGCGGGTTGGGAGTTCGGTGAATTTATTATCCGCATGCTGCCAGTTACACTGCCTGTTTTCTTCTGTGGTATTTTAACTTGTGCACTTGTCGAGAAATTCAAAGTGTTTGGCTACGGTGCAGAGCTGCCAAATAACGTTCGCCAAATCTTAGTTGAATTTGACAACAAAGAACGCGCAAACCGTACAAAACAAGATGTAGCTAAACTATGGGTTCAGAGTGCAATCGCAGTTTGGCTTATTGTTGGCCTTGCGCTTCACGTCGCTGAAGTCGGTTTGATTGGCCTTTCAGTGATCATCTTAGCTACAGCGTTTACAGGTGTAATTGAAGAACACTCGATGGGTAAAGCCTTTGAAGAAGCACTGCCATTTACTGCACTTCTTGCCGTCTTTTTCGCGGTTGTTGCTGTAATCATCGACCAGGCTCTATTTAAGCCAGTAATCGATGCTGTACTTCACGTTGAAGATAAAGGCGCACAGCTCGCACTCTTCTACGTAGCCAACGGTATCTTGTCGATGGTTTCTGACAACGTATTCGTCGGTACGGTTTACATCAACGAAGTTAAAACAGCTCTGGTTGAAGGCGTCATCACTCGCGACCAATTTGATCTGCTTGCTGTTGCTATCAACACAGGTACCAACCTACCTTCTGTTGCTACGCCAAACGGCCAAGCTGCATTCCTATTCCTATTAACGTCAGCACTTGCTCCGTTAATTCGACTGTCTTACGGCCGCATGGTCATCATGGCTTTGCCATATACTCTCGTATTAGCACTTGTTGGCCTTGCCGGTATTGTGTTCTTCGTAGAACCGATGACAGCATGGTTCTATGATGCAGGTTGGATCATTCACCGTACGGGTGAAGTGGTAGCTCCAGTTATCTCCGGTGGCCACTAACCCGGACTTCTATCGCTAAACACAATAGGTGCATCTAACTAATCAAAAATATTAGTTGATTAGGAAACTTATCCAAGATAAAAAGCTCTGAGTAATCAGGGCTTTTTTATTTTATTGACAGGATTAAATTCGTGAACTTTTTTGCAATGCTCAAAGACTTCTCTAAGGGACGTTTATCTTGGCTTTTACTGCTGGCTTTTATTGTCTTTTTTGAAGCATGTGCTCTTTTCTTTCAGCACGTGATGATGCTTGGCCCTTGCGTAATGTGTATCTACGAGCGCGTTGCTATGCTCGCTATCGGCATCGCAGCAATGATTGGTGCTATTGCCCCGCATAATCCGATTTCACGTTGGCTAGGTCTACTTGGTTGGGGGTTAGGTGCGTATAAAGGGTTGATGCTTGCTTTAGAGCACGTTGACTACCAGTTTAACCCATCTCCTTTCGCTACCTGTGACCTGTTCGTGACCTTCCCTAGCTGGGCACCTCTAAACCAATGGGCTCCGTGGATGTTTGAGGCCTACGGCGACTGCAGCAAGGTTGTATGGCAGTTCTTAGAACTTTCAATGCCTCAATGGCTAGTGATTATCTTCGCGGGTAACTTGGTTGCTTTCGGTTTTGTAGTGATTTCTCAATTCGTTAAATCGAAGAATGACTAACAATTAGCACATCATGTTAAGAAACGAAAAAGTCGACATTACGTCGACTTTTTATTATCTATTAACAATGCAATTAAGATTTTTTACCACAGCACTGTTTAAACTTTTTACCACTTTCACACGGGCAAACATCATTTCGGCCGATGCCCTTAAACGGATTCACACTTTGAGATTTATTTCCGAGCATCGCTTCATCCGCTGCTAGCGCAACTTCTGTCACCATCAAATCGACTTGCCCGACGAGATCATTCAAAGTTGGCGGGGTTTCTAATCCAGCTGCTTTCATTTGCTCGATTGTCTGTTCTTCATCAATCGCCAGCATGAATGTTGTTAACATTGCTTGTAGCATGCGTAATGTGCCATCTGCGATTGACGTTTCCTGCCACTGTTCTTCAATCGTCGGCCAGACCATCATAAAACCTTCAGAAAAATCGGCTAGCTGTTCAGCAAAATTATCTGCATCAAGCACTTCTGTAAGCAAATATTCACTTCGCTGAATGAGGTTATGTTGGCGATTAATTTGCTCGGTGACTTGAGGAACGAAGTCCTGACCAGTTTCAGGAATAGCTATAGGTAACCAAGCCTCTGGATCAAGAGGTTTAGTTGCAAGGTTAGATGCAAATATAGCACCTTCTACAAACTGGGCTGTTACGTCGTTAATTGAGTCAGGAAGACTCAATAATTGATACTTCATATTACTTCACTAGTCGGTCAATTCTGTTGTCTCCATTATACCCACAAGGCTAACAATTAGTAATTATTCGTATAGCTCTATGATTAATTACACCTACCAGTAGCCACGCAAACATTATCTTTAGTTCAATTCAGCAAACTAAACTTATTTCATTTTGAAAATTTAAGTTTGAAGTGTAAAAGAGTCATTGAAATATTTAGTTATATATAGAATACATTATGAAACAACACCAAAATGGTTTTACTTTGATAGAGCTAGTCTCTGTCGTCGTTATTTTAGGCATACTTGCCGTTACCGCAGCTCCTCGCTTTCTAAATTACCAACGCGATAGCCATGAAGCTATAGCTCAAGGTGCTTTTTCTTCTTTTCGAACTGCGGTTAACCTTTACCACTCACAGTGGCTTGTTGATGGAGAGCCTGATTTTAATCAAGATGTCGATTATGGTGAAGGCAGCGTTTATCCTTCATCGACTGGTTTTCCAATCGCTGTTGATCAACTACCGATTAATTCGGGGACTGCAATTAGAGGGAGTGACTGCGCAAGGCTTTGGCGGGCGCTCATGAATACTGACCTCACCGTTAGAGATCACGGTAGCTCAGTATTCCCTTCAGAAGAACCGATCGTTGCTTGGTATACATCAGATCCAAGCTGCTATTACTACTACACTGATGGTTACTCGCTAGGCGAAGATTTACCAAGGCTCAACTACTTCCCTCTAACCGGTGAAATAACTGTTACGTCAGATTCACCTAGCTCATAGTGACAAGCTTTTAACTTGCCCGTACAATCACGCGTCTTAATTTTCGATCCATTCAGTTTCGGTAAAGCAAATGCGAGTAATACTTGGCCCTATGGAGGGCGTTTTAGACCATCTAATGCGTGAAATTCTCACAGAGATCAATGATTACGATCTCTGTGTGACGGAATTTGTGCGCGTAGTTGATCAACTTCTTCCTCCGCATGTTTTTCACCGTATTTGCCCTGAATTGCATCAAGGCTCTCAAACCATGGCTGGTGTTCCAATCCATCTCCAGCTTCTAGGACAACACCCAAATTGGATGGCCGAGAATGCTTTTCAAGCTGCTAGTTTAGGCGCTAAAGGCATTGATCTTAATTTTGGTTGCCCTGCAAAAGCGGTAAACAAAAGTAATGGCGGTGCGTCACTGCTAAAAGAACCAGAACTCATCTATCAAGTGGTGAAGTCTTGTCGAGATGCGGTGCCAGCACACATTCCCGTATCTGCAAAAATTCGATTGGGTTGGGAGCACCCGGAAGAGTGCTTTGAAATTGTCGACGCTATCGAACAAGCAAAGGCAGACGAACTCACTGTGCATGCAAGAACCAAAGTTGGCGGCTATAAAGCCAGCGAAATTAAATGGGATTACATCAATCAAATAAGAGAAAAAACGTCTCTACCTTTGATTGCTAATGGGGAAATCTGGAACTATCAAGATGGTCAAGATTGCATAGAAGCCACTGGCGTCGATTCATTGATGGTCTGTCGTGGCGCTTTCAACATTCCAAATCTTGGCAACGTCGTTAAGCACAACCACCCAAAAATGCCGTGGAATAAAGTCATCGAACTTTTGCTACGCTATTCAGAGTTTCAAATAAAAGGGGACAAAGGCATGTACTACCCCAATAGAGTGAAGCAGTGGTTTGTTTATCTAAGTAAAGGCTACCCTGAAGCGAACGAACTATTTAAAGAAATTCGCACTTTCAAGAAAGCGCCACCTATTGTGGAGCGCCTTCAGCGTTATCAAGAGGAACATCGCCAAACTGTGTGAGTTAGTTCCCCTTCTTCTCTAACATAGAAGTTCAATAGCGTGGTTAAAATACGATGCGGTCTTTACCTGTCGTCTTAGCCACGTACAACTTTTCATCCGCGTGTTTGAATATCTCTTCAAAGCTTAGGTTATTATGCTCAGCTTCAGTAATACAAACACCACCAGAGACAGTAAAACCATTAGGTACAATGTTAGCTGAGTTTGCACAGACAGCATTTTTAACACGCTCTAATGTCCTCATTAACGTTTCACGATCATCACCTTTAAGATAAACGACAAACTCTTCACCACCAAACCTTGCTGCTACATCACTACTTCGAATGCTATTACTTATCTGGCGGGACATGTAGCGAATAACATCATCCCCTTTGTCATGCCCAAAGGTATCATTAATCAACTTGAAATTATCAATGTCAAATACAGTCAAGGCGAATAACTGGTCATGCTCCACACTGCGCCAAAAAGCTTCCAATCCTCTGCGATTTAGCAGCCCGGTCATCGGATCTTTAGCTGCTAGCTCTTTGAAGTAACCACGTTCAATATTGGAGTTAACGAAGAAAAAGAGCGTTACAGAGAATAGATATACGATGATAGCGACAATCAGACTGTCTTTCTCGTAGACAAAAAAGTGCTCTACCTCTTTGGCAAAATCTAATTCGTAGTACATCGCGTGATGAGAGGTGACTCCTTCCAGTTGTATCGCGCGATAGAAAGTAGCGCTATCAACCGGATTAACCAAGGTGGTATCAATAATATCGATTCTACCGGCTAAGTGCTCATTCGAACTCGCAAGCAATTTACTGGCGTCAATCTCAACAGAAAGCATTCCTTGATGTATCCCCTTATGAAACACCGGAATCGTCATGCTTATCATACGGTCAAGAGAGTCAAATCGATACGCAGGACCCGTTAAAGTCAATTGTTCTGGATTGTTGGCGGTTCTTTGCCAATACGGGCGGCTTTTTATGGTCGAAAGTAGTTCTTTCCCTAGCTCTTTAGCAAAGTCTTCTGGCGAAGAGATCACATACCCACGAGTATCAATAAAGTGTACGCCGTTGTGATATTCATCAAGCTGGGACAAAAATGAAAGAATTGGCGCGAGAGCAATTTTTTCTGACGCACTTTTATAGCTATCACTGGTTTCATTACAAAGGGGTTCTTGACCAACCAACATATAGTCGATATCGACAGAGGGGATATCTGCGGTTTTTCCGTCAGCAAGAAGTAATACGTCAATGGGCCAAATTCGGCAAAGACCATCAACCACTTGCTTATTGTGATCAAGGAAAAGAGGGTTTCCTGATTTGTAGTAATTAGAGAAGCTGTAATCTAGAGCGGTAACAATTTTGGTCGTTCGTTTAAACACTTCTTCAATACGCTGAAACTCACTGCTGATGTCTTTTTCAACCGCATCAAAATAATTTTTTCCTATCAGCCCAAGTAACATGGTCGCGATCACAGCGGGAAAGCCGAAGACAAAGGTAAGGCTAAAGTGCCTATTTACTTTCATAGAATGTGCTCTTAGCGCTCAGTTATTTTCATTAGTTCCATTAATATTATGACATTAATCGACAGCCCTCTCGATGTAAAATAATGTAAGTTGGTATTAACGATGCACCTATCGGGTAAATAACTACTTAAAAATGAATAAAATAGATCGCAGCTAATGGTGAGAGTCGACTAATGTTGTTCATTATGATGGTTTAAGTCCCTGTTAACAAAGTGACTTATCAAACATGATTTTTTTGATGTAAATACCTATTAACGACTGACTATCGCACGATCAACCACAGACTTAGGTAGCGTCAAACCAAGCATACGAGCGGCATCTAGGTTAACTACCAACTGAGAGCTTTGAGCCGTTTTAACACTCAACTTCCCTGGTTTTTGTCCGTCCAAAATAGCGGCCACATAATCAGCGGTCTGCACCCCAACGTCATAGTAATCTAGACCTAACCCAGCTATTGCTCCCTTGCCAACATAAGACGTTGCTCCTGCAACCACGGGTGTGCCAGCTTGGTTTGCTGCATTTATAAGTCCTTCAATACCGCTTGCCACCGTGTTATCGGTTAGCGCGTAGATAACATCAGATTTTTTAGCCACGGATGCTGTTTTTTCTTCTACATCATCGATAGTCAACGCTTTAGCAGTATGCAAAGTAAAGCCAAAGTCTCGTGTAGACTGCTTTAACAGCCCTACTAAAGCAACAGCATTTGCCTCTGCTGGGTTATAAACCACACCGACTGAAACTGCATTGGGGAGTAGCTCTTTAATAAGAGATACATGTTGGGAAATAGGTGATAAGTCAGAAAGGCCCGTGACATTTCGTCCCGGCTGCTCCAATTGTTTAACAAGTCTTGCTCCGATAGGGTCTGTCACCGCGGTGAACACAATCGGGATCGTTCGAGTCGCTGAAACCAACGCTTGAGAGGTCGGTGTCGCGATGCCAACTAATACATGAGGGTTCTCACTAACTAACTCTCTGGCTATTTTTGCTGCCTGAACGGGATTGCCACCAGCCATTTCATAAGAAAACTCTAAATTTTTACCCGGTTCGTAACCTTTTGCTCTCAATCCTTCAAGAAGCCCTAGACGCGTCGCATTCAGATCTGGATGGTCGACAACTTGTGAAACCGAAACTTTGGCAACGTTCGCCATTACATTGCTTGTCCATAGCAACAACAGACAACTTACGACCGCTGCCAATACCTTTTTTACAGAACTCATTATCGCTCCCTGAATCAAGCTCTACTCATTATTGCTCGCTCAAAGAGAACAACATCACTATTGATATTATCACCAGTAACCATTGATAACTTGAAGTTATATTTAACAAAAACACAACAAGGCTCGAAAAATGCGTGAAATAGCGAGAGGCAGAATTTGAAAGGTAAGAAACTACATGAGTAGTAAGAGAAAAAAGAATGAGGGGAGCGGGATAAATAAAAACGAAGTGAAAATATTAAAGTCAAACCTGAGAACAAACCATCAATGAAGAATAGTTGCTCTCAGACAAGAGGAGAGTTGAAACTCATTAGAACCAACGTTCCATTGAGGATTTATCTAGCTGACGAAATGCGCGATTTAAAATGATCGCCAATTCTTTATAACGAGGGCGCGACTTCATTGGCTCTAACGCAAAACCCGTTTCCGTGATCTTCTCGTGAAGTTCGCGATACCACGATACTAGCGCAGGTGGAAGTTGTGTGTTTGAGCGATTACCTAACCACCACATGCCTTGAAGCGGTAAGCTGATTGCAAACAAAGCCATGACCACTGCTTGTGGCATCGCTTGATAATTATTAAAGACCATTTGTGTAAGAACACTAATAGCAGCTATCGCTGGCATCACTTTCACGCCAAAACGCGTCGCTTTGATAATGCGCTGTTCAGGGAAGATCGAGTTTAACTCTTTGCGGACGGGCCAGAGATCCATGTACTTTTGGCCATCTTTTAAACTACTCGCTAAACCAACTCTATTGCTCATATGAGTCTCCCATTAAAAAAAAGTTGAAACCATCAACTAAAAACACAAAAATTTGACGAAAAATAATATTCTTTCAAATTTTTTTGTTATATTTGCACAATATCGCTATTATTTGCAGACCTCAATCTCATTGTTGCCCTTATTTACAATTTAAGCAACTTTGAGAAGACTTCTGCAAGGAATGCACAAGCCTCTTTTTGATAAAGAGTGCTTTCAATTTATACGGAAATTAACGTTTTTTTGACCAAGGTTAGTACGCAAGCCCATGTGCTTCGACTATTCTTGAGATTAATTTTCATCCTTAACTGATTTCGATCAGAAAAATAAACAGGTAGTCATTAATGTCTAAGCTAGTTTTAGTTTTAAACTGTGGTAGTTCTTCTCTTAAATTCGCTGTTGTTGATGCAGAATCAGGTGCAGAGCACCTAACTGGTCTTGCTGAGTGTCTAGGTCTTCCAGAAGCTCGTATGAAATGGAAACTTGATGGCAAGCATGAAGCACAACTAGGCGCGGGCGCAGCTCACGTAGAAGCACTATCTTTCATGGTAGAAACTATTCTTGCTTCTAAGCCTGAGCTTAAAGCTAACCTTGGCGCTATCGGTCACCGTATCGTACACGGCGGTGAGCAGTTCACTTCTTCTGCGCTTATCACTGATGAAGTTCTTAAGGGTATTCAAGACGCTGCGACTTTTGCACCTCTTCACAACCCTGCTCACCTTATCGGTATCGAAGCGGCTCAAAAAAACTTCCCTGGTCTACAAAACGTTGCTGTATTTGACACTGCGTTCCACCAAACAATGCCTTCTGAGTCTTACCTATACGCTCTACCGTACAACCTGTACAAAGAGCACGGCATCCGTCGTTACGGCATGCACGGTACTTCTCACCTATTCATCACTCGTGAAGTTGCAGGCCTACTAAACAAGCCAGTTGAAGAAGTTAACATCATCAACTGTCACCTAGGTAACGGCGCTTCTGTATGTGCAATCAAGAACGGTCAATCTGTAGATACTTCTATGGGTCTTACTCCTCTTGAAGGTCTTGTAATGGGTACACGTTGTGGTGACCTAGATCCTGCAATCATCTTCCACCTACACGACGCTCTTGGTTACTCTGTTGAAGAAATCAACAACATGCTAACTAAAGAATCTGGTCTTGCTGGTCTAACTGAAGTGACTTCTGACTGTCGTTTCGTTGAAGACAACTACGGCGAGAAAGAAGAAGCAACTCGTGCAATGGACGTGTTCTGTCACCGTCTAGCTAAGTACGTTGCTGGTTACACTGCAACTCTAGAAGGTCGTCTAGACGCAATCACTTTCACTGGCGGCATCGGCGAGAACTCTGGCCCAATCCGTGAAATGGTTCTTAACCGCCTAGGCATCTTCGGCATCGAAGTTGACGGTGAAGCTAACCTTAAAGCTCGTTTCGGCGGCGAAGGTACTATCACTACAGCTAACAGCCGTATCCCTGCAATGGTTATCTCGACTAACGAAGAGCTAGTAATTGCTGAAGACACTGCGAAACTAGCAGGTCTTTAATTGATTTTCCTGACTAGCTTCACTCGAAGCTAGTCAGTTTTTCATATCAAGAAAATGGGGCTCAACTTCTATTCCTACCCCAATATGTTTATCGGTGGGAATAGCGGTTGAGCTTTTTTATTTCCAATAGTCAAAGGTGTTCGTCAATGTCACGTACTATTATGCTTATCCCTACAAGCGCTGGTGTTGGTCTTACTAGTGTTAGCATGGGTGTTCTTCGCGCTATGGAGCGTAAGGGCGTAAGTGTTTCTTTCTACAAGCCAATCGCTCAACCTCGTAGCGGTGGTAACCAGCCAGATTTAACCTCTACTATCATCAGCGCGAACAGCGACATTAAGATTGGTGAGCCAATCGCAATGACAAAAGCTGAAGCTTTGATCGGTAGTGAAAAAACGGATGAGCTTCTTGAATCTGTTGTTGAGCAATACAACAAAATCAACAAAGACGCTGAAGTAACGCTAATCGAAGGCCTAGTCCCTACTCGTAAGCACCCGTTTGCAAACCAAGTGAACGCAGAAATCGCAAAAACGCTTGGCGCAGAGATCGTATTCGTTGCGACTCCTGGTACTGACAACCCTACGCAACTTAAAGAGCGTATCGAAGTAGCATGTTCTAACTTCGGCGGTACAAAAAACAAGAATATCAAAGGCGTAATCATCAACAAGCTTAATGCTCCTGTTGATGAAGCTGGTCGTACTCGCCCTGACCTATCTGAAATCTTTGATGATGCAGACAGCGCTCAGCAAGCGAACCTTGAAGTAATGCAAATCTTCAATTCTAGCCCTATCCGTGTTCTTGGCTGTGTGCCATGGAGCATCGACCTAATCGCAACTCGTGCGGTTGATATGGCTAAGCACCTTAACGCTGAAATCGTTAACGAAGGTGAAATCTCAACTCGTCGTATTAAGAGCATCACTTTCTGTGCACGTTCTCTACCGCACATGATTGAGCACTTCAAGCCAGGTTCACTGCTAGTAACTTCTGCAGACCGTCCTGACGTTATCGTTGCTGCGGCTCTTGCTGCGAAAAACGGTGTTGAGATTGGCGCAATCCTACTGACTGGCGGTTACGACATTCCAGAAAGTATTGCTAACCTTTGTGCACCAGCATTCGCTTCAGGTCTACCGATCTTCAAAGCTCAAGGTAACACTTGGCAGACGTCTCTAAACCTACAGAGCTTCAACCTAGAAGTTCCTGCAGACGATAAAGAGCGTATCGAGTTCGTTAACGATCACGTTGCAAGCCACATTGATGGCCCTTGGATTGATTCTCTATCTGAAGGTACTCAAGGCATCCGTCGTCTAAGCCCACCAGCATTCCGTTACCAGCTAACTGAATTTGCTCGTAAAGCGGCTAAGCGCATCGTTCTTCCTGAAGGTGACGAACCACGTACAGTTAAAGCTGCGGCTATCTGTGCTGAGCGCGGTATCGCAACGTGTGTACTTCTAGGTAACCCTGAAGAAATCCGTCGCGTTGCAGCGCAGCAAGGTGTTGAGCTTGGCGCTGGCGTTGAGATCATCGACTCTGCATCAGTTCGCGAAAACTACGTAGCTCGTCTAGTAGAACTTCGTGGCGCTAAAGGCATGACTGAAGTTGTTGCTCGTGAGAAGCTAGACGATTCAGTATTCTTAGGCACTATGATGCTTGAAGCTGGTGAAGTTGACGGTCTAGTATCTGGTGCTGTTCACACAACGGCGAACACTATCGTTCCTCCGTTCCAGATCATCAAGACTGCTCCTGATGCTTCTATCGTATCTTCAATCTTCTTCATGCTTCTGCCTGATCAAGTGCTTGTATACGGTGACTGTGCGATCAACCCAGATCCAACAGCTGAACAGCTTGCTGAAATCGCTATCCAATCTGCAGATTCTGCTGCTGCATTCGGTATCGACCCACGCGTTGCTATGATCTCTTACTCTACTGGTGAATCTGGTAAAGGTGCAGACGTAGATAAAGTGCGTGAAGCAACCAAACTTGCTCAAGCGAAACGTCCTGATCTAGTGATCGACGGTCCTCTTCAGTACGACGCAGCAATCATGGAAAACGTAGCCGCTTCTAAAGCGCCTAACTCTCCAGTTGCAGGTAAAGCGACAGTATTCGTATTCCCAGACCTAAACACGGGTAACACGACTTACAAAGCGGTACAGCGTTCAGCAGATCTAGTATCTATCGGTCCAATGCTTCAAGGTATGCGCAAGCCAGTAAATGACTTGTCACGTGGCGCTCTAGTAGACGATATCGTTTACACTGTAGCTCTAACGGCTATCCAAGCAGACCAAGCAGCTCAAGCTGAAGAAAAAGTAATTAACTAATTACATTTTCTCGTTCTTAAATGCTTTAAAAGTATCAAAGCCTATGCTATTTGCATGGGCTTTTTATCATCGAAAATTGGTCGAAATGACAAACCTCGCTCTATTCGTACGCCACCCAATAGCTGTATTTTCACTTTTAGCTAAACCACTGATTTATCGGGTTGTCTTTTTCTTTCCTTTCTATTATTAACCTACCGTACGTTTATCTGAAAAGTGCGATCTTTGACGTTTTTATTCTTCGCAATGATGATTTGTTTTGTTATATTATTTTACATAATAAATAAACTTCTTTGTATTTCATAACACTATGACGTCAGATACTCGGCTGATCACGTTGATCAAATGGCTCCCAGTTAGCTTTATCGCACTTTTTTCACTCGTACTAATTTCTTCATTTCTGTACAACTCACACCTGTCTAACCAAAAACAATTAGTTAGAGCTGAGCAACTATTTAAAGATCAGCACAAACAATTGCTTAAAAGCCAAGTCGACGTAGCAAAAAGCCAAGTTCTCTATTTAAAATCAACCACCGAGTCAGAACTAAAACAAGTCGTAAAAGAACGATTAGAAGAAGCACATCGAATCTCTACTCGTCTCTACGAAGACAACAGATCACAGCCAAGAGAAATAATCGAATCCATCATTAAAAGTGCGTTAAAAGACATTCGCTTCAATAGTGATCGTGGTTACCTTTTTATTGTTGATCGCCAAGCTAAAGGCATCATGCACCCATTCTGGCCCCACCTCGAAGGACAGGACCTTTCCACGCTTAAAGATACGCGAGGCACTCCCATCGTCACAGAAATGGTCAAACTGTCACTAGAGAAGAAAACAAGCTTTTATAGGTGGTGGTTTCACAAACCAGGTGACAACAAGACAGAGTACGAAAAAATTGGATATTCTGTCTACTTTGAACCACTAGACTGGGTTATAAGCTCCGGTGATTATGTCGTTGATGTTGAAAGTGACCTAAAACAACAATCATTAAATTGGCTGAAAAACTTAACGCTTCCTGGTTCTGATCAGCTTTTCGTACTCGACAAGCAAGGCGTATTTTTGGCGCACGAGTCGCAAGAACTCATTGGGTCAAAACATCCTACATTTCAGTTAATTATTCAAAGTCAAAACTCAACTAATTCACTCCAAGAACGATTTATCAGCCTCGATAACGGGTTGGCTAACAATCGTTCGCAAGACACCATTAACTATGTAGCAAAAATTCCAGACTGGGAGTGGTATATCGTTGGTAGTGCTTATACCCAAGCCATTGAACAATACTCTATCGCACACAAACTGGTCACCGAAGAATCACTAAAGCACGATACGATTGAACTCATCATTTATAGTGCAGCAAGCTTCCTAACTTTGCTGGTCATTAGTTTCTATATGGGTAATGCCATCGCACGACGTTTTACTACCTTCCAAAACAGAATTAAACATGACTTCCATAAACTAGAGCAGAACCGTAAAGAACTCTCTTACTTGGCTCACCACGACTCACTCACCGGTCTTTACAACCGAACTGCATTAAAAGAGAGCTTTGCGGTCATACAAGAAAGAAACATACAAAATACGACTAAAATCGCTGTACTTTTTATCGACCTAGATGATTTTAAAAATATTAACGACGCTCATGGTCATGGCTATGGGGATCAACTGCTCAAAAACATTGCTCAAACTCTACAACATTTAACTGAGCCGAATGAAATGTATTTCCGTTTTGGCGGGGATGAGTTTATTGCGATTATAGACAATCTACCGACAGCTGAATCTTTGACACCAATTCTTAACAAGATTAAGCAGGCAATCGAACGCTCATACAATATCAAAGGGGAAAGCCTATCAATTAAGACAAGCATCGGCGTATCCTTATCCCCCGATCATGCTGACAATATAGAAATGTTAATCTCTAAAGCTGATATGGCACTCTATTTCGCGAAACGTACAAGCAAAGGCATTATTCAATTATTTAACGAGTCTATTTCTGATGATATCCACAGTAAACTCGAGATTGAGAACGCGCTTAATTCTGCTTTAAATAACGAAGAACTGTACGTTCACTATCAACCTCAAGTCGACGTACATTCAGGTGTAGTGTTAGGGGTAGAAGCGCTCTGTCGTTGGCAAAACAAAAAGTTAGGATTTATTCCACCTGACGTATTTATCAGCATGGCGGAAAAAACGAATCTAATTAATGACATTACGTTCTTTGTCGCTGAAACTAGCATGCGCCATATTAGCAATATCAATAGTAAGCAGGGGGTCTCTCTATCGTTGTCTATCAACCTATCTCCAGCAGTGTTTACTCAGCATAACTTGGTTGAACGCTTCTCAGAGCTTGCTGCCAAATACGCATTTACACCAGCCAAGATCAAAATTGAGATTACAGAAAGTGTACTAGTTGAAGATCTGCAAGCCGTCACGCGGGTAATGAACCGCTTCCAAGCACTAGGTATGCAAGTTTCCATCGACGATTTCGGTACGGGTTATTCATCATTAAGCTATATTGCCTCCCTGCCTATCAATGAGATCAAGATAGATAAATCATTTATAGATACTATTGATACCGATGAGAGGCAATTTGCACTGGTTGAAGCGATTACTTCTCTAGCAAGTATTTTCAATTTCGACTTGGTCGTGGAAGGTATTGAGACTCAAGCACAGTTGCAGTCTATTAAGCAATTGTACTGTAGCGCAGTTCAGGGCTACTACTACTCACGTCCGGTAAGCGCAACAGACCTCGTTAAGTATCTAGAGCTACAAAATCAAAGAGAAGCCTTTGAAGTGTAATTCGATATCAGCCTGACCCTATATTCCGGTAAGTTAAATTAAATAACTGCGTTTATGGGGTGACTCTAAATCAAGGTAAGGCCCTTTGGGGACAACTTGAGTCGGATTAATGCCTGTATGGCTGTAATAATAGTGGCGCTTGATGTGATAAAAATCGGTCGTCTCTTTAATGCCTTCGACCTGGTAGAGCTCTTTTAAGTAACCCTGAATATGGACGTAGTCTGAAATTCGCTGCTTATTACACTTAAAGTGCCCAACATAAACGGCATCAAATCGAACCAGAGTGGTAAACAAGCGCCAATCCGCTTCTGTAATCTCGTTACCCGCTAAATAGCGATGTTCGCTAAGGTGAGCGTCTACTTTGTCTAAGGCTTCAAATAACGCATCATACGCTTCTTCGTAGGCTTCTTGTGTCGTTGCAAAGCCCGTTCGGTACACACCGTTGTTAATGTTTGGGTAGATATAGTCATTCCACTCATCAATCTTCTTTGCCAGTTCCCACGGATAGTAATCATCGGTGTTGCCTGTCAGTTCATTAAACTCTGAGTTAAACATACGGATAATCTCAGACGACTCGTTACTCACAATGGTGTTAGTCTTTTTATCCCACAACACAGGCACCGTCACTCTACCCGAGTAGTCAGGTTTGGCTTGAGTGTAGATTTGATGCATGCGCGTATGGCCGAACAGAGGTTCAGGTAACCCCATTTGCCAACCATCACTCATCATGTCTGGGCAAACCACCGTCACGTCAATGTGATCGGTTAGGTCTTTAAGCTCTCGGAAGATAAGGGTGCGGTGCGCCCAAGGGCAAGCCAATGATACGTACAAGTGATAACGGCCGCTTTCAGGCTGAAACTGCGCGGACGCTTTATTCTCTACCCAGTGACGAAAGCCTGCATCTTCACGAACAAACTTGCCACCGCTTTCTTTGGTGTCGTACCAAACATCATGCCAAACACCTTCAACTAACTTGCCCATATCCAAACCTCTGTCATCCAAAATTTTTTATACCAATCACAGTAAGTAAATGTTCAGAAATAGCGCAGAGAAAAGGCTTGAGAACAAGGAAGAATTTTTCTGTTAGTAGTTATTCTACAATCAAAAATTCTAACGCCGTTATCGAGCGTTTTAACAAGCTAGGATGAGCAGTTATTTACTACGATTGGTATTAGTATAAAAAAAGCCAACTTTTTCTAAACTAGAAGAAGTTGGCTTAGTTGTTCAAATTATTTGATGAAGCTTATTTAATATGGAACTTTAGACACAAAAAAAGCGCGACTCTAATAACTAGTCGCGCTTAAGCCTGTCACAGGCTGAACCGTTTTAAATAGGCTCTAGACTTGTACGTGCAAGCAAGATACTGCGTGTACGTCATCGCCTTGAATGGTTGGCTTGGTTTTCGCACACGCCTCAGTTGCTTCAGGGCAACGAGTACGGAACACACAACCTGATGGTGGGTTGATTGGCGATGGTAAATCACCTTCCAGCATCTGAATCGTTTTGCTGCGCTCTAAGCGTGGGTCTGGAATCGGAACTGCAGACATCAATGCTTTGGTATATGGGTGTTTTGGGTCTGAGAACAAGGCATCTGATTCACCTAGTTCAACAGCATTACCTAAGTACATCACCAATACACGGTCAGAGATGTGTTTCACCACTGACAAATCGTGCGCGATGAATACCAAAGACAAACCTAACTCTTTCTGTAGTTCCATAAGAAGGTTTACTACTTGAGCTTGGATAGATACATCCAGAGCAGAAACAGGTTCATCACAGATGATCATCTTAGGCTTCAAGATAAGTGCACGTGCGATACCGATACGTTGACACTGACCACCAGAGAATTCATGTGGGTAACGGTTGATTACGTTGGGTAGTAGACCAACTTTTGCCATCATATCTTTAACTCGATCTTTCACTTCCTGTTTAGAAAGCTCAGGATAAAAAGTCTCTAGAGGCTCAGCAATGATGTCGCCTACTGACATACGCGGGTTGAGTGATGCTAGCGGATCTTGGAAGATCATCTGAATCTCTTTACGAGTCTCACGACGCTTCACTTCCTGCATCTTAGTCAGGTCTTGACCTAACCACATAACTTCGCCTTCAGTTGCCTCAACTAAACCAATAATTGCGCGCGCAAATGTTGATTTACCACAGCCAGACTCACCTACTACACCTAGCGTTTCGCCTTCGTAAAGATGAACATCCACACCATCAACGGCTTTAAGGTTTGATGGTTTCGCCCAAGGCCAAGCAGACTTAGCCGCAATGCTAAAGTGAACTTTTAGGTCTTTAATATCTAATAGTAATTCTTTACTCATTTTGTCCAAGTCTCCCAATCTGAAAAACAAGCACGCTGACGGTCTTTAGCAAATGGCTGTAGAATCGGTGCTTCTTGCTTACAACGGTCCATTACACGGTGACAGCGGTCTTGGTAAGGACAACCTGTTGGTAGGCGAAGTAAGTTAGGTGGGTTACCTGGAATCGTCGGTAGAATTTCACCTTCGGTATCCAAACGAGGAATCGCTTTAAGCAGGCCTTCCGCATAAGGGTGGCTTGGCTCGTAGAAGATTTCATCAACCGTGCCATATTCCATTGTACGACCTGCATACATCACAAGTACTTTGTCACACGAACCAGCAACCACACCTAAGTCATGAGTGATCATGATGATTGCTGTATTGAACTCATCTTTAAGTTCGTTCAGCAATTCCATGATTTGCGCTTGAATGGTTACATCCAACGCCGTTGTCGGCTCATCAGCGATAAGCAATTTAGGGCGACACAGTAGTGCCATTGCGATCATCACACGTTGACGCATACCGCCAGAAAATTCATGTGGGTACATGGTTATACGCTTGCGTGCTTCAGGGATTTTCACCGCTTCCAGCATACGAACTGATTCTTCGAACGCTTCTGCTTTACCCATGCCTTTATGCAGCATAAGTACTTCCATCAGCTGATCACATACTTTCATGTAAGGATTCAGTGACGTCATTGGATCTTGGAAGATCATCGCGATCTGTTCAGCTCGTACTTTGTTCAGCTCTTTTTCAGGCAGGTTAAGAATTTCATTGCCTTCAAACTTTGCGCTACCTGAGATGATGCCGTTCTTAGCTAGCAGCCCCATCAGTGCAAATACCGTTTGTGATTTACCTGAACCCGACTCACCAACAATACCCAGCGTTTCGCCTTGGTTAAGTGAGAAGTTCAAGTCGTTTACTGCGGTTACGATACCATCTTGCGTGGTAAATTCGACGCGCAGATCTTTGACATCTAATAAGCTCATCATTGCTTCCTTCAATCTTTTATAGCTTTTGTATTTTTATTTGCTATTTCTTTATCTGTCTTTTGGATCAAGCGCGTCGCGCAGACCATCACCTACGTAGTTAAAGCAGAACAGCGTAACTACCATGAATGCCGCTGGGAATGCCAATTGCCAAATAGCAACTTCCATTGTTTGCGAGCCTTCTTGTAATAGCGCGCCCCAACTTGTCATAGGCTCTTGAACACCAAGACCAAGGAAAGATAAGAATGATTCAGTAAGGATCATGCTCGGAATAAGTAGCGTCGAGTAAACCGCAACAATACCCAATACATTCGGTACGATATGACGTGTAATGATCTTCCATTTACTTACACCACATACGTGAGCAGCCTCGATGAATTCTTTGCTACGTAGACTCAACGTTTGACCACGTACGATTCGTGCCATATCGAGCCAAGCAATAGCACCGATAGCAACAAAGATAAGTACAATATTACGACCAAAGAATGTTACCAGTACGATCACAAGGAACATGAATGGTACTGCGTACAAGATCTCTAGGATACGCATCATCACTCGGTCAGTACGACCGCCAATGAAACCTGAAGCTGCACCGTAAAGCGTACCAATCAGTACCGCTACAAATGCGCCCATCACACCAACCATCAGAGAAATACGGCCGCCGATCATCGTACGGACGTATAAGTCACGACCTAAACTGTCGGTACCAAACCAATGATCCGCATTTGGACCAACGTGCATTGCGTACCAATCAGTATCATCGTAAGCATGCTGCGCCAACATAGGTAAGAAGATTACCGATAGCACCATGATAATTAGAATGAACAGGCTTATCATTGCCGCTTTGTTGCGCATAAAACGAATACGCGCATCCTGCCACAAACTACGACCTTCAATTTCCAGATTCTCAGAGAATTTTTCGATCGCTTCTAAGTTTTCTTTTTTCTTCAACATAACCATGCGTCCCTGTTAGTAGCGAATTTTCGGGTCAATAAGCGCTAGTAAAATATCAACGATAGCGTTGAACAAGATGAATAGGAAACCAATCAAAATGGTTACACCCATTACTAACGAGTAGTCACGGTTAAACGCGGCGTTAACAAACAGCTTACCGATACCCGGTAGGCCGAAGATGGTTTCAACAACAACTGAACCTGTGATGATACCTACGAAAGCAGGCCCCATATATGAAACAACAGGTAGCATTGCTGGCTTAAGCGCATGTTTAAGAACGATATAACGGTAACTTAGGCCTTTAGCACGAGCAGTACGGATAAAGTTACTGTTTAGAGTTTCAATCATGCTACCGCGAGTGATACGAGCAAAGGTAGCTACATATAGAAGAGACATCGCAATAACAGGTAGCACAATGTACGCGAAGGTGCCGCCATGCCAACCACCTGCTGGGAATATATTCCAGTGCAGGGAGAAAAGGTAAATAAGCGCTGGTGCCAATACGAAGGATGGCATCACCACCCCGAGCATGGCTGTCGACATTATGGTGTAGTCGACCCAGGTATTGTGCTTCAACGCGGCTATAGTACCGACGGTGACCCCCATAATTAGCGTAAAGATAAAGGCAACGAAGCCTACCTTCGCAGATACTGGAAGCGCAACAGCAATCAGCTCATTTACTGTGTAATCTTGATATTTGAAAGATGGACCAAAATCACCCTGAAGGATGTTGGTTAAGTACGTGGTGTACTGTTCAAATACTGGTTTATCTAAGCCGTATTTAGCTTCGATGTTAGCCATAACTTCTGGCGGTAATGGACGCTCGCTTGAAAACGGGTTACCCGGTGCGAAACGCATGAGAAAGAAAGATATAGTGATCAACACCAACATCGTTGGAATCGCTTCAAATATCCTTTTCATAATGAATTTAAGCATAAACTCACTCTTTCAGTCTGTGACAATTAAAATTAGAAAGACGCTACATGCGCATGTTACGCATGTAGTGTCTGTATCGTTATAGTTATATTAACTTTTTAGAATCGAAGCTTATTGAGCCTTGATGTATAAGTCTTTCGAGAAGATCTTATCTTCCGCGTTGTTCGTAGGGAAGCCACCAACGTGCGGATTTAGTAGACGTGATTTCACGTATTGATAGATAGGTGCGATAGGCATATCGTTAGCCATTAGCGCCTCAGCTTCAAGATAAAGTGCTTTACGCTCTTCTTCTGAAGTCGAGTTCAGTGCTTTATCAATGATTTGATCGTAAGCCGCGCTGTCGTAGTGAACACCACCGGTAGTGTTGTTACTCTTCATTAGCGTTAGGAATGACGATGCTTCATTGTAGTCACCACACCAACCAGCACGAGCTACTTCGAAGTCACCAGAATCTTTAGAAGATAGGTAAGTTTTCCACTCTTGGTTTTCAAGTGTAACTTTAAGACCCAGTGTTTTCTTCCACATAGAACCTAGTGCTACAGCAATCTTCTTGTGGTTTTCAGAAGTGTTGTAAAGTAGGTTGAAGTTTAGTGGATTGTCTTTACCGTAACCCGCTTCTTCAAGAAGACGTGCCGCTTCTACGTTACGTTCTTTTTGAGACATTGTACCGTACTGAGGAAGCTCAGGATCGAAGCCCGCTGTGATTTCAGGCGTCAGGAAATATGCTGGTTTTTGACCTTGCGCTAAGATAGCGCCAGTCACGATGTCACGGTCAATTGCGTAAGAGATAGCCTTACGTACGCGAACGTCATCAAATGGAGCTTTCTTCGTGTTGAAGATGTAGTAGTAAGTACACAAGTTACCAGCTACAGATACGTCTTCTGCGTGCTCTTTCTTAAGACGCTTGAAGTGCTCAGTTGGAAGTTCATTTGTGAAGTCGATTTCACCAGATAAGAAACGGTTCATTTCCGCAACTTGGTTTTCGATTGGTAGGAAGGTTACTTTGTTTAGAACAGTTTTGTCGTTGTTCCAGTATTGGTCGTTACGCTTTAGAACTAGACGTTCGTTAACAACCCACTTATCAACAGAGAATGCGCCGTTACCTACGAAGTTACCCGGCTTGGTCCATTGGTCACCGAATTTTTCAACAGTTGCCTTGTGTACTGGCTTCACTGTTGTGTGGCCCATCATCATTACGAAGTATGGTACCGCTGTTTCTAATTCAACAACAAGTGTGTTTGCATCTACAGCTTTAACGCCTAGCTCACTCTTGTCTTTCTTACCCGCTACGATGTCTTTCGCATTCACCATCTTGGTATATTCCATGTACCAAGCGTATGGAGAAGCAGTGGCAGGATCAACTGCACGTTTCCAGCTGTAAACGAAATCTTCAGCTGTTACAGGATCGCCGTTAGACCATTTTGCATCTTTGCGTAGGTGAAAAGTGAATGTTTTGTTGTCTGTCGTTTCCCAGCTCTCAGCAACACCAGGGATAGTATTACCTTCACCGTCCTGGTTCACTAGACCTTCTAGAAGATCACGAATTACGTGAGATTCTGGTACACCTTGAGATTTGTGTGGGTCGATAGTCGCAACTTCAGTACCGTTACCGCGAACAAGTTCCTGAACTTTTGCTAGTTCTGTACCTGCTGGAACTTCAGCAGCGATAGAAAGAGTAGAAGTGGCAGCCACTGCCAAACCAGCACCTAGAAGAAGGGCCTGAGTGATTTTATTCTTGTACATTTAATAAACTCCAAGTTTTTCGTATTGCATCCATGACTTCTTTGCTAAGTTCACTGAACGGCAGTGATTTAGATTTATTTAGCTTAAAATATAAGCATAAAAATCTAAAACCTTACAAAGATTGAGGCACACACTATCAACCATTGAAGTAATTTGCCATAAACAAGTCGCAAAAAATCGGATAATTCTCCGAAATACTCAAGGTATCAGTGTAAATATCTAATAAAATCCTAATGAATAGTGAGTTACACATAGGGATTTATTAAATAACAGCCTTTAGTGTTGATGTATCTGTGTTGATACTTTTTTTTAGCATCTTATGCTAGAACACCTTTGATAAGTTAACATTAATGCCACATTAAATCTAAGTGCACATCACATATCCCCTAAATAGACTGTACTATTTGTGAGGGTTATCACTTTATACAAAACAGCATAATGCACTGCACCAAAACAGATGCAGAGCTGCACCAGTACAGAAAAAATAAGCCAAAGAATTTATATGCAACTCGAATGATTAATCATTTAATAAACACCCTATTTTTTATAAATGACTTTGTTGCACGCACAAAAAAACCGACGTTCAACGTCGGCTTTATTACCTAAGTCCTAACCTGAAATGCGTTATCACGTTAAGGACGAAACATTATGTGGGATAATTTACTTTTTCCAGCGCTCTGCAGCTTTGGTATCAGAATCGCGAGAATCAACCCAGCGAGTTGTTTCAGTGGTACGTTCTTTTTTCCAAAACGGCGCTTTGGTTTTGAGGAAGTCCATAACAAACTCGCACGCTTCAAAGGCAGCCCCTCGGTGCGCACTGGATACACCAACGTAAACAATCTGGTCACCGATATCTAGGTCACCAACACGGTGAATCACTCGCATCTTCTGAATAGGCCAGCGCGCTTCAGCTTGATCACAGATCTCACTCAGCGACTTCTCTGTCATACCCGGATAGTGCTCTAGAGACAAACCAATCACGTTGTCGCCAAGGTTCATGTCGCGAACTTTACCAACAAACGTCACTACCGCTCCTGCAGCGGTGCCTTGAGCTAGATAATCGTATTCGTCACCCACAGAAAAATCTTCTGCCGTAACTAGTACTCTTGGATCAATAACTCGAGAGTCGTTCATGGCTAACCTCCAGTAACAGGTGGGAAGAAAGCCACTTCATCGCCGTCTTTCACTTCAGTTGTCAAAGGTACGATTGATTGGTTAAGTGCAGCCAGAAGTTTGCCCTCCTCCATTGCGATATCCCATTTGCCTTCTTGTGTTACAAGGTGGCTGCGAATCGCTTCAATAGTATTGAATTGTGCATCGACTTCTAGGCTATCGACACCGACAAGTTCACGAGTTTGAGCAAAGAACAGTACAGTAATCATGATTCCACCTTGAAGTGACCAGATTTACCACCCGTCTTCTCTAACAGGCGTACATTTTCGATAACAATGTCTTTTTGAACAGCTTTACACATATCGTAAATCGTTAGCGCAGCTACGGAAGCAGCCGTAAGCGCTTCCATCTCAACGCCCGTCTTACCTGCAAGTTTACAAACAGATTCAATGCGAACCTTGTTTTCAGACTCGATAGCTTCTAGCTGCACTTCTACTTTAGTTAGTAGTAGAGGGTGACACAGTGGAATCAAGTCCCACGTTTTCTTAGCCGCTTGGATGCCAGCAATACGTGCCGTCGCAAAAACATCACCCTTATGGTGGCTACCAGAAACAATCAGTTCTAGCGTTTCTGCTGACATTTGAACGAAAGCTTCCGCTCTCGCTTCGCGTACAGTTTCCGCTTTAGCCGACACATCGACCATGTTCGCTTCACCAGACGCGTTAATGTGAGTAAATTGGCTCATGCTCAAACCACCTTATACAGAAAGATGTGGCATGAAGTTACAAGGACGGTGGCTAGCATCCATCTGTTGCTTAATGATCTTAGTCCAACCTGTACGGCACGCACCTGTAGAACCTGGCATCGCAAAGATAACCGTGTGGTTAGCAAAACCCGCGATTGCACGCGATTGAATCGTCGAAGTACCGATCTCTTCGTAAGACACTTGGCGGAATAGCTCACCAAAGCCTTCTACTTCTTTGTCGAACAGTGGCTTAAGTGCTTCTGGGGTGCTGTCACGAGAAGTGAAACCCGTACCGCCAGTGATCATGATCGCTTGGACGCTGTCATCAGCAATCCACTGAGATACGATCGCACGGATCTTGTACATGTCATCGATAACAATTTGCTTATCAACCACGTTGTGACCAGCTTCCTTAGCATGCTCAGCTAGGTAACCACCTGACGTGTCATTTTCTTCTGTACGAGTATCTGAAACCGTTAGTACTGCAATGTTCGCTGCTTGAAATTTGCTTTCTGCGTGACCCATTTGTTCACCTATATAAATTTTTCAATTATGAGGGCGTGTTGACCTTTCGTGATTAAATTTTGTTCGAGATAAAAGCGTTTTAATCGCGGCGAGGGGGAAGTAGCCTA